>JAHFOI010000014.1 GCA_023266895.1 Candidatus Woesearchaeota archaeon | reverse complement strand
ATACCGAATCCGATAACTACAATGCGATGCATACCTAACATTCATACAACCAAGAAAACAAACCCACTTCAAAAACTTTCGGGGCAGAGCCCCGGGGTATTAAACCCAGAAAGGAATAAAATATCCTGCAGAAGATGCTAAAAAATTCAAAATAGCAGTTGACTATATCAACAATAGAATAAGACTTGCTAAATTAGTTCTAAAAGAGAAGCGATAGTGCCCAAGACAATTGTATTTAACAAGTATTAAGCGCATTTTTATTACGCTCACTATCTGAATATGCCACAAAATGCGAATTCTATATATCTCTTCGCACCGCAAATCATTCGGGAAATGCATTTAAAGACAGAATTTATCATGTTTTTCATGATGCAAAGAGTTAAATATGAACACGTATACCTTAAGTATACCATGAACATAACAACCATTAAATTAAGAAAAACAACAAAGGATTCTCTTGAAAAGCTTCGTGATTCTGATGAAAGTTATGACGCAACTGTGCGCCGTTTGATTGCCCAGTCATTGCAAGAGAAGATAAGCCAGGAGCTTCGTGAAGGATATCAAAACAAAAGCTCAGCTGATGAAGAGCTCATACAAGTGTGGGAAGGAACTAATGCAACTCATGACTGATGTAAAAAGAGGGGAAATCTGGCAGGTAAATCTTGATCCAACAATTGGCCATGAAATTAAAAAAACTCGGCCTGCATTAATTATACAAAACGATATTGGCAACAAATACAGCCCAATAACTATTATTGCACCTCTTACCTCTCAAAAAACACAAAAAGTGTATCCTGTCGAAGTTCTTATTCGCATACGTGATGTTGATGCAAAAGTATTACTAAACCACATTCGCGCAATAGACAAAGAACGTCTTGTGAAAAAAATAGGCAGCATATCAAAAGAACAACTGTTTCAAGTGGGTGAAGCAATAAAAATAAGTCTTGGCTTAGTTCAGCTTCCGCTACCGTAAACTTTCTGGTACTGCCCGTAAATCATTCGGGAAAGGCATTTAAAGGTCAAGATCCTTACTTTACCATGCTAACGAGACTTGAACGCGCTGTTGTGGTCGCGTGGCGTACAAATTGCAGGCAAAGTATTCAATCACTTGCGCGTTCACAACGAAAAGCAGGTTCTACTATGTTTGAGATGTGGAAGTCTACTGAGCACAAGCTCAAGCCAAGATTTACCAGCTTGCTAAGTCCTGCAGCAATTGGTCATCCTTTACGTGCATGGTTTTCAATTGTTCCAAAAAACACTCCTAAAGTGCTTGATGTGCTTAGCACAAATTGGCTTGTGAACACTGCACTGCACACCAATACTGGTTTTCTTGCTGAAGTGTTTGCCAAAGACATGAATCAACTTGTCACATTTCAGGCACAACTCACGCCTTTTGCAGACCTTCATGCACTGCACGTCCTTGAAGTTATGAAAGAAGAAGGAATGAAGTGCTAATGAGGAAAGTGAAGTGCAACGAACGAACCCTTTAAGTCCTGTTAAGTAACTCGAACAGAATGAAGTGGTAATGTAAAGTAGTTCGATTAATTTTTTGGGGAGTCTATCAAACATGAAATGCCATAAAGAACAAAAATCAAGAAAATATTTCATTTCGTGGTCTTGTTCATGAGGGAATTCAAAAATAGATACATTTATATAATAGACATTACCATGAGGTAACACATGTTACAAAAAAGTAGTATATTTAGGACAGCTGAGATTTTTTTTATTAATCCTACGAAGGAGCATTACCTTATGGAAATAAGCCGAAATATCGGTTTAGCGCACACTTCTATTAAAAAAAATCTTAAAGATTTAGTAAAATTAGGAATAATCATAGAACATAAAGAAAAAAAAGGAGAGAGACTATTCCCAGTCTATAAATCAAATTTGGACAATAAAATATTCAAGAAATATAAAATTATCCACAATCTTTCATCTATCCTAGAATCTGGAGTAATTGATTTTATTGAAGAAACAGTAAGTCCTAAATCCATTGTATTATTCGGAAGTTATTCAAGAGGGGAAGATATCGAAAATAGTGATATAGATTTATTTGTTGAATGCAAAAATGAAGAACTAGACCTTAAAAGCTTTGAAAAAAAACTTGGGAGAAAAATAGAGTTGCATTTTAATGAAAAGTTTACGATGTATCCCAAAGAACTAAAGAATAACATCATAAACGGAGTAGTACTAAATGGTTTTTTGGAGGGGTTTAAATGATCACCAAGGTCAAACAAGATAAGCAAAAATCAGACTCATTAAAGAAAATGGCAGAGATAACTTTACGAAGATTAGCCAAAACTGATATGCAATTATACCCCAGCAATACTTTACTTGATTTTTATGATGCAATCCACAAACTGATTGAAGCACAAACCTTGAGAGAAGGTATTAAAATAAAAGGAGAAGGTGCACATCAGGAACTTATTGATCATATTGCTAAACAAAATAAAATTGATGAGCAGACAAGGCAATTCCTTCAACAAATGAGAGAGTATAGAAATAGAATCTCCTATGAAGGGTTCATGATACACAAAAACTATATTGACTTAAATAGAGATAAACTACAAAAAATAATTAAGCAGCTATTTGACCAATTAAAATAAACTATAAAATCTAAATTCCTGTTAGCTACGTCGGAGTGAAAAAGAAACCGAGGAGTAGTGCAACAATGCCGAAGGCAAAAAAGCAGAGTAATTTCAGGGTCATAAAAAATCATTTAGTAACTTTATAATGTAATTGAACAATGCTATTAGATATTTTCTTTACATCAACAAGTTTCAAATTAAGTTCAAAATCATTGCTGAGAAACAAAGGAATTCCTTCTCCTATAATGACTGATTCAACATTCAGAATCACCTCATCAATAAGATTCGCTTTAGCAAATGAAGAATTTAAACCAGAACCACCCGCGATTAATACTCTATTGAAGCCTTTACCTTTCAAGATCTCCAACGCCTTTTTAGGATTCAGAGCTAAAAAATATCCCCCATCCAATTTATAATTGTGGTCACCAGAAACAACAATTTTTTTAGCAGCTTTGAAATCATCAAAATCATAACCCTCGTTCCAATTTTTGACAGCTTCAAATGTTTTTCTTCCAACAATAAAATTTTGAAAGGAATTAACTAAGTCAGAGAAGGAATTCCAGTTATCATTACTAAGAAAATCTTCATCACCGTTTTTTCTGGCAATAATACCATTTAATGACATTGCAGTAAATAAAGTTACTTTCATAACGTATTTTGATTCTTGAATCTATATAAATTTTGCTAAGTCCTGAAAATTAGTTTATTTAACATCGCAATTAAGAGAAATTAAATTTTGAGCGCTTGAACAGCAAACAACCCAACCGAGCAACCTCCAAAATTCAATTTGAGAGAACTAGGGAAAAAATCAAAGTAATTTCAGGGTGTGATTCAATCAACTTCACTGCCTAAAATTCACCTACCCACTCACAGCAGAGCTGCGGGGTATGCAGTGAATTTGTCAAAAACCATTTCTCGTTTTCATTATGAGAATTTCTAATCAGAAAGAAATCTATGGTTTTTGAACACACTCGGAAATCTGCAGAAATAACAATAGATAGTTGCAGATTTCCGATGTTTCACTTCGTGACCGGCAGTTCTGAGATTCCAAATTGAGTACTGAATCACAGCAGAGTTGCGAGGTTTGGTTTGATTGAAATGAAAACCTACGAAACCAAAGTTGAGTTTGAACCCCCGTTGAAATCAAGCGAACAACGTGAGCCAGTGAGAATACCTATCAAAGGGTAATCCGGTGTATTTATAAACGTATGCGCATTTTAATTCTTAGAGAAAACCATGATGAAAAAATTAACTATCAAACGAACATTCAATGCACCAATCGAAAAAGTTTGGGATGCATTTACTAATCAAGATATTTTAAGGAAATGGTGGTCTCCTCAAGGTATGACTTCCTCATTCCTGACTGTGGATTTAAGAGTAGGAGGATTGTTCAGATTTTGTTTTAAAGGTAATGCTGGAACTGAGATAGCTGGTAAAGAATTTTGGGGTCGTGGAGAATATTCTAAAATAGAAAAACCCACTAAATTATCATATTATGATTCATTTTCAGATGCTAAAGGAAATCCTGTTCCCCCATCACATTATGGAATGTTGGGGAAAAACGAAATTGAAAAACTTTTAGTGGAATTTACATTTACTGCAGAAGGCAATAAGTCAAATGTAGAATTAGTAGGGGATAATTCTTATGAAGATACAATGACTGATGATATGACTAAAGGTTGGAATGGAATGTTTGACAAGCTTACTGCTTTCTTAAATATGAAATAAGACTTGAGGAAAAAATGCCGACTGAAAGGAGGTAAAGTATGACGCAGAACATTTTACTTATTTTGAACTTTTTTTAAGAGTTTAACTTTTCCTTGAAAATTAAATTCCCTACGGCAAATGCTACAATCATATCCTTTTATTAATCTATATTGGTTTTTGTTTTCATAACCCATAGGTATTAACCCAAAAAGCAAATTTTTTCTGTAGTATGCAATCTCATGGTTCCATTGCCAATGTTTGGTTTTCTTTTTGCATTTGGTACAAACTAAATAAGCAAAAAAACCTGTTTTCTCATGGATCATCATACGCTATTCAACAAGTGTAACATTTAAAGTTTTCTAGTAAAGCCCGAGTAATAACTGCACACAACCCCTCTTACGCGCATTTTTATTACGCATAATACTGGTTTTCAAATAACTCTAGGAAAGTCTGCGGACGTCCGCTCTCGACGAGGTCCGGTAACAGCAGGTTTTCCCTCAGGCATACATCGCATTAAATCCTGCGCACATTGAAAAGAAAACAAGGCGTACTATTGTTCACCGCCTGCAATTAGTGTATAAACATTGCTACCAACAGTAGTTGATACGCAACAAGGCGTGGTTTCATCAGAGCCCTGTTCCACAACACTTAAATGTGCTGAAATTCTCAGAACCTCATGCCTGACGTTCCTGTGCTTGAGGAAAAAATTCGGCCTTTTGTTGAAGAAGCCTTACACAAGTTTTTAGGCGTGCGTGTTACTGAGCTTGAGTCTGAACTGTCTGATAAGATCAAACGCACGTCCTTGTGGGAATGGCTTGTTGATACGTCTCTCCCATATCGTGAAGCAAAGCGCAACTTCAGGCGAGGCTATGTTTCTTGGTTATTGCAAACCCGATTCGGAAATATAGCTGCAGTTTCGCGCTTACTGGGTGTGAACAGGCGTACTGGTCATCGTCTTGTGCGTTCCCTAAGAATTCCTATTGCTGGATTTCGTGAAGTGCTGCATGGCGAGCAGTATGTGCGTACTGAGGCAGTAAAAGATGCTATTCAGGGAGTTCTTGATCAATACAAAAACGTGTTGCATCCTGAAAAAATCAAAGCATTGTATGAGCACGTTCCGCTCATGAGTAAGTCACTTGCGCGTGAGCTTCCTGAGCAACCAATTTCATTGAAAGATGCAGAATTTGAGTTTGAACGCAAATATTTTGTTGCAGTAGTGTCTGGCTGCAAGGGCAATCTTTCTCTTGCTGCTTTGCGCGCTCGTATTCGTTATGAGACTCTGCACAGGAAGCTGAAGAAATTGGGCTTGAATTCATTGAAGTGATTTTAAAAACCTATTTTCTTGGAGGCATACTCACCTTCAGTCTCATTACTTTGCGCTAAAAACCCAACTCCTAAGTTCACAAGCTTCGTAACCTCCTTGCTATCGCTTCGGAGGCATGCCTGGTAAGTCTCTTCCTGAAGTTTCTGGTCCTGTGAAGAATTCTTGTTTTGGTTCTTCTTTTGTGTTTTCTTTTTTCTTTTTACGGGTGGGTGTCGCTTTCTCTTCTTCTTGCCTGCGCTGCCATAAGGCGTCCACGCGACGATCAAATTCCCTGTCAAGTTTTTTATGGTGTACTGCTTTGAAAAGTTTTTTCACACAAGGTCTGCACACAAGCATCAAAACAAGGAGTGCAAGAACTGCGCTTAGAGTGTATTTTGTCCAAAGTGGTGCTTTTTCGATTATGTCCAGTGTCTTTTTTTTGATTGATTCATACATTTTACTTGTTTGATTTAACCAGCTTGTTTTGTATGTTTCAATCAAAGAAACTGCTGTTGCATTGGTTTGGTTTTGTGCTGATGTTGTTTGTGGTTCTGCACAAGAAGCATTTAATTCTGGCATATTGTTTTTTGTTCCGCAATTATTTTTGTCTGTGCACTTGCGGGTTTGTGTTTCAATTGTGCAATTTGTCCAGTCTGTGCAAAGCCAGACTTCAGTACAAAATACGCTGCTTGCGGTTGTATTTATGATTACATTAGTAGTATTTATGGTTGCATTGTTTACTGTTTGATTGGTTTGACTGGTATTTGTACTGTTTTGGGTGCTGTTCAAAATTGGTGCGAGTTCATGCAGTGTTTTTCCTTTTTCTGCCACAACAAAGAGTCCAAATGAGGGTAGCTGGCTTTGCATTTTTGCGACATCACCATAGCCTCCCGAATAGTTTCGAAGAAACAACGTAGGTAATTCCTGCACAGAATCTGTTCCGTTGTAAAAGTATAATGAGATTTTATCAGCACTGATTTTTTGCTCATCAAGCCACGCGTATGGGACTCGATATGTCATGTTGAGTTCTGTCACTTGTCCAATGCCACCAATAGTGTTGTTCAACACCCACGCACCATAATATGCAGTAAAAGGTTTGTATGCCGTGGGCAGGGATGTTTTGCTCATGTTGATGTACACGCGTTCTGTGTTTTTGCTGCCATTTATTCCTTGAGTCACAAATGCAAGCTCCCAAATATCTAATGCAAGATAGGGTGGTGTGATTACGATTCTAAAATCATTTGCTATGGAATCATATTTTGCTTGCCAAAAAAGCGTGTTATATGGCAGTTTTGCTGAAACAAGTGGTACAAAAAGTAAGAGAACAATCATGCTAATTACTATGGAGCGCATATGCTGTTGACAATGAGTTTGGTTTATATGCTTTACGGCAAGCGCGCTCATTAAACAACATAAAAACAATTCTTTAAAATAAAAAAAAAAAGATTACTGCTTAGCTTAACTAAAGCTTCCTGGATCAAACAATGGTGGTCTGTTCACATCATTTACCACAACAGTGATTGTTTTGCTGACTTTTTCTTTGCCATCGTCTGCAGTTATGGTGACTATGTGCGTTCCTGAGTCAGCATAGGTTGTGGTGTATTCTGGTGTGCTCATCCAGCCTGTGAACATGACTTTTAAGGCGTCATTATCTGAATCTTTTGCTGCATACTTGATTGTCACGCGTTCTCCTTCATTAACCGTGATAGTGTCTTGCTCAACAGTGAGGGTTGGTTTGTTGTTAAGGGTTTCCACGTTTATAAAGAAGCGTTGTATGTCGCTGAGTTCACCATCACTTGCCGTAACATTGACACGATAGCTTCCTGCATCACCTTTTTTGGTTTGCCATTGACCTTTGTCATCTAATGGCGCACTGAATTTGTATGTAACTTTGTCGCCATCAAGATCTTTGGCAGTTGGCACAACAGTGACTCTGTCCCCTTCCTTGACTTTTACCACTTCATTGAGTACATCAAGTTTTGGTGGTCTGTTCACATTTTTTACAGTAATTTTAAGGGCTTTTTTGGTTTCTGTTTTGCCATCAGTTACTACCACGGTTACGTCGTACACTCCTGTATCATTGAATGTTGTTTGTTTTGTGTCTGAATTCATCCATCCAGAATAGCGTATTGTGATTGCATCACCGTCGGGGTCTGATACTTTGGGAGTGAGTTTTACAGTGTCTCCTTCATTAACAGTAACATCTGTAAGCTCAACTATTGGCGCACCATTGCGTTCTTCAACTATGATGATGACTTCTTGAGTTGCAGTGTTTTTTCCATCAGCTGCTGTAACACGTACCTTGTATGTTCCTGCATCGCCTGGCTTGGTTTGCCATTGGCCTTTATCATTTAAGGGCTCTGAAAACGTGTATGTTATAGCGTCTCCTTCTGGATCTTTTGCTTTGAGTTTTGGAAAGCTTACTATTTCTCCTTCTTTAACAAACTTAGTAGGTAGTTTTCCTTCAGGTGATTTTGTTTCTTTAGGTGACAAAGTTTTTTCTGGAGTCTTTGGGGCAGTAGTTGAAGAAGTGCTTGATGGAGTTTGATTTTTAAGTCCTGTCTTGTTTTGGCTCATATTTGTTGTATTCACTGATTGGATAGAGTTTGCTGAAACATTTTTTTGTACACCTAAATCTTGGGGCGGCGGTACGCATGCGCTTATCAGCAGAATCATTGACGCAATAACAAGCATCAAAACAATAGTATTTGGATAATCTTTTGCATAGCTCTTCATTAGGACACCCCGAAAAACATTTCTTATGGTGAGGTGTGAAAAACACCACTATTTATATTTTACTATTCTCCAATAGGTATATTTAACTCTTGAGTAGTTTATCAGCCTAGTGCTTAGGCTGTACAGTCGTCGCAAAGCACAGCCATAGATTAGTAGAATTATTTATCAGTATAGCGAATGATATGATTTTTTTAGACAGTCAGCTGGCATTCACTATTACGAACTGACAAGTATTGTATGAACGCTTTTGTCAGTGAGCATAGCAAAGTAAGATTAGAGAGATTAAACTTAAGTAAGTCAAGCGAGTCAAGTAAGTTAGTTGGAATCAATTACGCGCAGTTGTGATTTACGCAAGCACAATTGTGCTGCAACAATGCCAAATACTGCTTGTATTGCAATAAGTACTGCACATTGAACTGCTTCACGTTGCCAAAATAATTCTGGGTATGCTTGGATTAAAACACTGTCTTGCGCAAACTGCCAGTTGCCTTGAGGAAACAAAAGTTCATGAAATCCTATAAAGAAACTGTTAAATGAGAAGGAAAAAATAATACTTAACAGAACAAGGGCAATGATGCTTCCATAAAAAATTCCTTTGCACACACTATTGCAAAACATTCTTGCAAACACAATGCCTGTGATGAGCATTCCGAGAAAAAATATGCTGCTCAGCCAGATGATTTTTTTTACGTCGTACAAATGACTGATTTCTTGAGACGAAAGTCCTTGGGCTTCTGGCACAGCTCGGGTTGTAAGAAGATATGTTCTGATGGAGTGATCAACATCACTTAGTGGAGTATCCCAAAGTACAATACCTCCTGTGCTAAAAAAATATGTGAAAGGTACAAAAAGAATTACTAATAGCACCACAGTAAGTGAAGAACGTTCAGGACAAGGTACTGATGCAGAAAGCTTTTTTTTACTTAACTGTTGCGCCATCTTCAATTATGACCTCAACTAATTGTGTTTCAGCACGTAAGGGTTTGTTTTTGTACAATACTGTGTTGTCTTTCGTGGTTAGTGATATTTCTTTGAATGCATCAATCGTGACTTGAATTTGAGGTGTGGGCACCAGTCCCTCATATCCTACCAGAGTCCCTGGCATGGCACGTGGTGCTTCAAGCACTCTCACCACATTGTTCTTGTCAGCTGCAAGCAACATGCCTTTGCTTTGCACTCCACGAAACACTGCGGGTTTAAGGTTTGTCCAGAGAACAATGTGTTTTCCAAGGAGTTGCTCTGGCGTATACCATGGCTTTATGCCTGAACAAATCATGCGTGTTTCTGTGCCAAGATCTATTTCAAGCACGTAGAGTTTATCTGCATTTGGGTGAAAGTTCACTTTTGTCACCACTCCAATTCTTAGTTCGAGTGCTGCAAAGGGTTCTTTTGAAGCTGATTGTTCAATGCTTTTTTGTGAGGCTTCTGGCAGTGCGCGTTTTGTGAATAAAATGCGTGGTTTTTGCAAGATTCCTTTTGTTGTTGTGATGAATGTTGCATCAGTGAATCGTGAGGGTAGCTGTTGGCCAAGTTGTGCAGCAATTTCTTCTGCGCTTGCCGGCATAAAAGGCCAAATCAAGATGCTAATAATGCGCAGGCTTTCAGCAAGACAATACAGAACTGTTGCTTGTCGTTTTGTGTCTTTGAGCTCCCAGGGCTTTTGGTCTGTTGTGTATTTGTTGCACTGCTTGATGAATTCCCATATTTTTTCCAGGACTTTATGCCATTGATAGTTATTCATGAGCTGCATAAGGTCAGGTATGATTTTGCTTTGCAGCACAAGTTGTTGGTCTTCGGGAGTAAAATGCTCTGGTGTTGGAATCATGCCTGTACATTTTTTGTGTATGAGCACGCTTGTACGCTGAAGCAGGTTGCCAAGGCTGTCTGCAAGGTCTGCATTGGTTCGTTCTATCAATGATGATTCATTAAAATCTCCATCATTGCCTGCAGGAATCTCGCGCATGAGAAAATAGCGTATGCTGTCAGCGCCATATTTTTCCACCAATGAAATAGGATCTATTGCATTGCCTAATGACTTGCTTATTTTCTCGCCATTAACTGTCAGAAAGCCATGGACATATACTTTTTCTGGAAGGGGTATTCCTGCAGAAATAAGCATTCCAGGCCAAAGTACTGAGTGAAACCACCCATTGTCTTTGCCAAGTAAGTGAATTGCTGGCCAGTATTTTTTGAACTGAGGCCCTGGATATCCTATGCCTGTAACATAATTCATGAGTGCATCAAACCAGACATACATAACATGTGCAGGATCTTGAGGCAATGGTATGCCCCAGGTAAAGCTTGAGCGAGAAACACTAACATCGCGAATGCCTCGATCTATTCTTGCCAGCATTTCATTTTTTCTGGCTTCTGGAAGCACAAGTCCTGCTGCAACTGCAGTTCTTATTTCTGAGGCGTATTTTGATAATCTAAAAAAATAACTTGGTTCTTGAAGGAGTTCAAGTTTTTTCTTATGAACAGGGCACATTCCTTGGGCAGACTCAAGTTCAGTATAGTATGCTTCACAGCTAATGCAATACAGTCCTTCATACACTCCTTTGTAAATATCTCCTTTTTCAAGAACTGTTTGAAATATTTTTTGACAAATTTTTTTATGGTCTTCATCAGTTGTTCGCATAAAACGAGAGTATTGCACATTTAATGCTGCCCATGCTTGTTTGAATGCTACAGCCATGGTATCAACATATTCTTTTGGCTGGCGTGGAGCTGCTGTGTTTGCAATCTTTTTACCATGCTCATCAGTGCCTGTGAGAAAAAAAACATCATCACCTAAAAGTTTATGCCAGCGCGCAAAGCAGTCAGCCACAATTTTTTGGTATGCATGGCCAATGTGTGGTTTTGCATTAGGATAATCAATCGCAGTAGTTATGTAATACGTTGTCATGGGCATATTGTCACCTGCTTTCTTTTTAAACATTGTGCTAAAAGCTAAGAAAAAGTAAAATTGAAAAAGAAATCAGGTAATCACATAAATTTTTAGAAAATGAAAACTCCCCATCAAGGAAGAATTGCTGAATATTAAATCAAGAAAGGAATAAATTAATTCTCATGATTTAACGATTTATTTTCTTTTTTCATGCCATTCCCAGACAAGGGCTATGATGACAACCGCGATGATTGCAATGAGTGTGTAGAGCATGGTACTGCTTGAACCTAGTGATGTTTTTTTCGTTGCGGTTTTTGTTGTTGCACTTGCGCTCGGTTGCGGTTCTGTTTTTGCTGCAGTGTTTGATTGTGCTGGTGTTGTTACTGTATTTGTTGCAGGTTGTACAGCTGGCGTTGTTGTTGTTTTCTGAGCTTGAGGTGTTACTGGTACAGAATTAACAAGTAAATTGTTCACGCATTGCTTGTCTTCTGGAGCTTGTTTGACTGCACTCCAAATTTTACAAGCATTAAAGGAAATGCATTCTTTGTAATTCTTTCCATTACTTCCTGCAATGCATTCTATTTGAGCAAGAGTTGTACATTCATCACAGGTGCTTGCAATAGTGCTTGATGAACTTGAGCTTCCTCCGCCTCCTCCACCTCCACCTCCGCCTCCACCTCCACCACCGCCACCACCACCGCCACCACCGCCACCACCGCCATCACTCGTAGATGCTCCACCATACATAGCAAATGCTGTAGGACTAATTGCAATAAACAATACCAAAAGGATTATTATTTTTTTCATTTAACAGCCCCAATCTGCTGGCACGCTCCAGCAAGTATTGTTGTATGTTGCGTTAAAACCATTATTTACTGCTCCAGCTGTCTTATTCACACAACTGCTGAAGTTCAAGTCTTGGTTGCACTGGAATAAATCTGATTGATTTCCTGGTATGCAAATCGTGAGTGTTTTTGGGCGTAGTTCTGAAATCAAAAGCGCACACTTATCCGTTCCAAGACCAACGTATGGAGTTTGGTTTGACTGGTTGTATGCAAGGTCAGTGTAGCTGATGTTAGATGCTGATTCTGAGAGCTTGGTTAAGCTTGAGCCGTCAAATCCAATTTTCCATGCTGAAGTTGAGTTTGGATTTTCTAAAGCAAGGCTTATGTTGTCTGCATTAGAATAATTCAAGCTTACTGCGCCACCATCTGTAAGATTGGTAAAACTACCATTGGCAAGTTTAATTTGGAAGCGTACATTACCGCGTGGGTCTGAAACAACAGCGCCTGGCGGAGGCACGAATCCCATGCCAACAGTTGCCCTGCATGCACTGCAATCATCCACGCTTCCTTTGGTTGTTAAATTCATACACTTGCTTGTAGCGCAATTACCGCTTGGATCACAATTGACTGTTTTAAAGTAATACGTAGTTGAATTTATCAGAGGGAAACCGAGCTTTTGAGGATTGAAACTTCTATTATCAACTGGTGTCTGATGGTACACGTTGTAATCTGGAGCAATAGGATCTAACAAGCCAAAGTCTTTTATTGTTTTATTGATAGTTATGCAGTCAGTATCATTTGAATAAAACACCAGTGTGCCATTGCTTGGTTCATCTGTATCAAAAGATATTCTGGCACCATCAGGGAATGCCTGAATGTCTAACCATTTTAGTTTAGGGGATGTCTTGTCGTTTGCATCTGGTACAAATGATCCGCCACAGAAGAATGCATCATACTTGCATCCTGAATCTAAGCAGTCTGTTGTACCATCATTATCATTATCAGTACCATCTTTGCATTGAGGTCCTGTTTCGATTGAGACAAATCCTTGTCTGTAATAATCACTGCAGTCTGGATCATTTTCTGCAGTTAAGCCATCACCATCTCTGTCTTGACCTTTTGCTGAGCAATCTTCAACACCAAAGTCTACTGCTCCTGGTGTGTAAAATCCTGGTCCTGCTGCATCAGTTACATTTGACTCACTTCTGTTTTCTGTTGCTGTGGCAACATATACTCGCATGGATTTTGTTTTATCAAACTCATTAAATCCTTGGATTGTTTTCTTATCTAAGGCAAGTGCTGGTCCACCGATTACTGAACACATAATGCTTTTGGGTGTACTTACAGGAATAGCTATTGGAGACCACGTACCATTAGTTGCATTTGAACACCAACGTGCAGTCAATGATTCAACAGTATTTCCATTAACTATTGTTGCAGAATAGGTGAACAAGAACTCAAATCCAGTCATATTAGTGGCGTTTTGTGGCGCGCAGTGATTTGTGTTATTGCCATCAGTATCAAGATACCAGTAATATTTTCCTGCAAGAGTGCCTGATCCTATACCTCCAAGTACAGGCAAGCCTTTGCATGCAGCAGCAGTAACAAAGTCACGCACATGAATACCAATCATATAACTATTCTTGTTATCTTTAATTCCAAAACCATCAATATCTAATGGAGCAAGTGATATATTGGGAGCATCATTAACTGTATCCAACTGAGGATCTATGCCCAGCATAACTGGTGGTTGATTGCCCATATCTTGGAACATGCGATCGCGTTGTTTATCATCACAAAAGCCTCCATCAGGTCCTGGTCCTCCTGGTACTGCTTTCCAAATACAACTTTCATTTAAAATATTACACGCAGTATTATTTCCATTTTTTTCAAAGCAATTTGCTTTCACGTTCTTAGGCTGACATTCTGTTGACTTAAATTCACAGGTCACATTAGCGACACACTGTATCGAATTATACGCAAAGCATTTTGGACCACAATAACCTTGCTGCAACTGCATTCCAGGCGGCACTACCCATGCGCACAACTGATTTGCGTCACATGCTGTTTTATTATTACGCAAGGATTGATTCATACCACACTGCACCATTGTTTTTGGCCCGCAAAATCCAAAACTTGCATTAATAGGATCAGCTTTCCAACTACAATTATTTTTTGAATCACAACCGGATTGATTAAAATTAATACCACACTGTTGGAAAAGAGAAGTGTTCATATCACACTGTCCACCTTGCATGAGAACTTGAGAACAGCCATTGGTAGCATTACACTGCGCTCCATTTGAATTGAATTTGAAACAGTTTGATCCTGGGAAACCACAGTGTGCATGTTCAGGGTTACCATCTTCTAAGACCCAGACGCAACCTGTTGCGTTACATAATGCTTCATTTCCTTGCCCTCCACAATTTTTGTTGTCAAGAACATCTCCGCCACAAAATGCATCAAAGGCACAATCACTATCGGCGCAGTCTATTTTTCCATCATTATCATTATCACTACCATCAAAGCAAATTTCTCCATTAAATCCTGCTGGTTTGCACAAATTTACAAGATTATCCCAATTACAAGCCCCTGCGCCTCCTTTGCCTTTGTTTGCACAAGCTTGAGAATCAAAGCATTTGAAGCAATCAGTAAGACAACTTTGCGCATTTTTTGTATTACAAAATCCTTTTGCAGGATCAAGAAGATCTGGAATCCATTTACAACTTGCAGGGCTATTTGTACATGCAGTTACTGGATCATTCATAACATTGCAATCACCACAATTTTGCTGGCAATTGCCTCCTACAAGTAAGAATTGTGATTTTGGTTGGCAGAATCCAAAGGTATTAGGTGCTTTGCTGTTTGCTTTAAATTCACAAAATCCAACAGCTGATGCAGCACAAGCTGCTGATGCTGCAGCTGAACTTGCCCAGGCACTGCCATTTGCTTGTTTTTCACAACCCCAGCATCCTGAATCACAGTTTGAGCTTCCTCCAAACTTAAATTCACACCACGTATCAGTTTTTGATACACCGCCATCAAGGTATGTTTTTTCTCTCCAAGAGCCTCCACCTGCTTCACAGTTGGATTTACTGTTAATATCTTTAAAACCACCGCCTATGCTTCCTGTACCTCCACCAGTCACTGCTGCGCCATTGAACTTACATTCTCTTGTAGAATTATTCCAAGTGCATGGCATGAAAAACGGGCTTGAAGAAATGTTTTTGCACAAACTCTCATTTTTGAATGAAAGATAATCTTCACAGAATTTTGCACCTGCAGGTGGATTTTGTTTATTTGACCAACAAGTATTAGCTGCGCTTGTAGTGCAATTAGTGCTATTCCACGAACAGCAAGAAGACAAAAGAGGTATGGTATTACAAAGAGTATTATTAGTTATGTTAGAACATGCTAAACCAAGTGTGTTTCCTGTGCATTTGGTGCCATCCCATGCGCAACCTGTAATTTGAAGGCAGCTTTCACTTGAGCCGATCACACTACACGGAGGGTTTTTGAATTGTGATTGAATCGCTTTATCTCGGCAAGAACCATTGATAGGAATGTATTCACAAGATCCAAAATTAAAACAGTCACTTGAGCGATTCGTAAAGTCTACGCATTTTTTAATTTGAGACGCGGCAGGATTGCAGGTTGTGCTTCCTGCATTCCAAGTACATTCAATACCAAAAGTTGCATTAAGTGTTTCTTGGCAGTACGTTATGTTTGTTCTGTCTCCTGAAAAGCATTGAACACGTTCACAAAAGTTTGTTAAGTTGCGCCACAAACAACCTAAATTTGCAGTATGATTATTACATGAAGTCAAATTCTTAAACCCATCACAACCTTGAGGTGCACAGCAACCTTTTGTTTCTGGACAAGGTCGTTGGGTATTATTCCACCACATACAACTATTATTAAATGCAGTTGTACATGCAGTTACATTTGTATTCGTAAAATTAAAGCACGCGGGACCTTGTTGAGCTGATACAGAAATCGAGAATAAAACTGTCAAGCACAGGACGAATAACACAATGCTTGCGATGTGTGCTGACCTCATGAACAGATTCGCAAAAGGCAGGATATATAAACATTTGTATTCATTACACAATAACAAAAAAGTGCAGCATACACCATCAGCGACGCTACCAAAACATCCCCCCACCCCCCAAAAAAAAAGTTTTCACACCTGCCACAAAAAATCCAACGCAAATTATTTAAACATCAACTCGTAAATCATATCATGGTAAACAAAGTTCATGCAAAGCATATACTCGTAAAGACTGAAGCTGAAGCTAATGCGCTTTTGTTTGATATTCATCATGGTAAAGAGTTTAGCATAGTAGCTCAGGAAAAATCCTTGTGTCCTTCAGGAAAAAAAGGCGGGGATCTTGGCTGGTTTGGTAAAGGTATGATGGTTAGAGAATTTGAAACCGCAGCATTTGCGCTCAAGCCCGGAGAGATTTCTAAGCCAATCAAAACGCAATTTGGCTGGCACATTATTCAGGCAGTAGAATCAAGTTGAAAAAACGTTGTTGAACAAGCTACACAGCTTCAGATTTTACTTTCAGCTCTGCCACTGTTTTCGTAAATGCATCAATTTGTTTTGGCGTCAGACTTCCATAGCGTAGGTAATTGAGTTTTATGCTACGCAAAAAAGAATGTTCTTGATAAAACGCTTCTGGTATTGCAAAGAGTTTTTTCATTGCTGGATTTTTTACTGGCTGCTGAAGTTCTTGTTTTTGGCAATTGTAACAGATAGGGTGTTTTCCTCGTGATGAAATAAGCACCAAATTTTTCCTGCACAAAATGCATTGTTGCTTATACAAAATAGCCATGCACACACAAAAGGTTCAGTGTCTTATAAGCTTTGTGCCAAAAAAATTCTGCCGTAAATTTTCCGGTTTTTTCGGTTGTTTTTTCGGAAAAAAAGGGAGAACACTTTTTAACCCGAAACGTGTGCATTTATTCATGAAAATAATTGCATTCCTACTTTTATTCTTAACCGCATGTTCTACCCCTCTTGAACAAGCATTTGTTACTGAAGTAGTTGATGGCGACACAATCACGATTGCAGGAGGCGCACGAGTTCGTTTGCTTGGCATTAATGCTCCTGAGCGTGGCGAGACAGGTTATGAACCACCGAAAAACTTGCTTAAACAGCTCATACTTAACAAAGAAGTTACGCTTGAGCAAGATGGTAAAAATACTGATGTGTATGGTCGTCTTTTGAGGCATGTTTTTATCAACAATACACTTGTAACAGAAACTCTTGCAGAACAGGGGCTTGTTCGTGCCAAGTTTTATGTTGCATCAGAAAAGTATCGGAATAGAATTGCTGAAGCAGAAAGCCATGCAAGTACTGAAGGCAGAGGAATTTGGAGTCTTGAAACACGCCAGGCACAGTTGCAGTACCATGACTCTCCAGCAGTATCCTCACCAAAAAAACAAAAGAGAAAAAAAATCTATACTGCTGCAAAATAAGTCAGTACCCCTTACACAGAAAAAATGTGCGCGCACTCAGTACTTGCATTCTCCAGTCTGAAATGCCACTCCTGCACAACGTGCAACACAATCATTCGCATATGTCTTTCCATCTGCACCGCATACTGGTTCATAATATTGTGCACACACGCAGCTTCCTCGTTGCCCGCCCAGTTTTGCAGGAGACTCTTTCACAGAACTTTCACACGCTGCAAGAATGAACATTGCGAGAAGTAGAAAAGCAAACAAGGGTTTGAATAATACCATATTTGAACGCACCTCCAAAACAAACAAATCACAGTTTCTACCAATACCACACAAAGATTTCCTAAAAACTGCTTTCGCTACTTTAGTTTAACTACTTTATAATACTGTGCTTCTTGAGTATTTCTTTGAACTTAACAAATTCTTGACTGGCTTTAAGGCTCAAAAGTTCTTGTTCTGGCAATTGTTTCATGACAGTAAGACTGATTTTTGCCACTGCTTTAAAATCCTGCAAAAGCGTATCCGGATCTGCTGGTGCTGCTTGAATGATTGGTTCAGGATCTTGCGCTGCAAACCCATTCCACAGGCTTGACCAAAATCCTTTTTTTTTATCTTTTTCCAACTCTGCAGAATCATTGAACTCAGTTCCAGACATTTCGTCAATGACTACGTCAGGTGCTTCTGAAGGTGCTTTGCTTGCAGGGACTTCAGCTTGCATAGTGTTTTTTTCTTGCTTGCGATTAAGAATTGTGCTCAATAAAGGCTCTTTACGTCGTTCTGCAAGATAATTTTCCATTTCAGAATCAAACTCATCCCGTGCCATTTATCAAGGGTAATCTTTGTCTTTTATATAGTTTATGCTGTTACGGGCGCTATCCCCAGTGTCCATTTCGGGTTGTAATCTGGCAAAGCAGATTGTGACCTACGAACAAAAGGAGTCTGCGGAGCAAAGCGAACTTTTCAATATCATTAACGGCTAAAGAATTATTGCTCTTTCAAACCAAAAATGAAACCATAACTGCTACACATAGTCCCAGCAGCACTCCAACAAACACTTGGCAAGGAGTGTGCCCTAGTGAATAATGCGGTTCTTTGAGTTTAATTTTTGTTTTCATAATGAGCTTGTGTAACAAGAGTCCTTCTTCTCCTGCAGTACGACGCACACCTAACGCATCAACAACAATGATAAAGAACACGGCAAGTGACACAAAAAAGGCTGTTGTTGTTCCTTCAGTGAGAAAAATGCTTGTTGTCATTCCTGACATGAGCGCAGCATGTGAGCTTGGCATGCCTCCAGTTGCAATCAAATCTAAAGGGTGTAAAGTCTTAAAGCGGACTGCGTAAATAACAAACTTCAGCACTTGCGCACCAAGCCCTGCGAATAGTATAGTTAAAAAAAAAGGGTTATGAAAGACGTTCATGTCTTGCGGTCAAGAAGTAATATTTAAAAATGTATCTCTAACAAATACTGCATGAATAAGAAACGCACTCATTTTCTCTCTGGAATCAACTGCACAACATACTGGTCAAAGTTCAGAGGTCTTATGTTTTCCAAACCCAAAATTTTGATTTTTCATTTGCAAAAACCAATGCACATTTCACTGCACATGTTTTTTGTGTTCTTTCCCATTGACCTGATTTTTTTAGACGCAAAAAAGCAAGTAGTGGAAATCAAAGAAAACTTCAGACCCTGGAATTTTTACTGCGCTAAACAAAAGGCAGTATTTATAATTGAAGCGCCTCAGGGATTTGTTAAAAAAAAACGCATACAAATTAGCGATGCCATACTTTTTTCTTAGTCTTCGGGAACATATTTTTTGGAAACTTCTGGGCAACCTTGCACAAAATATTCTTGAGTGAGCTGCTTCAAATCACGGTAAAACCGAACTTCGGCAGGATTAAGTTGCTGTAATGTATCGCCTGGAGTAGTGAAAAAACTCATTCCAGTAAATTTTCGTACTGACTCACCAATATTTCTTGCGAGAGTGAATGAGGCAATCACAAAACCAGCGTTTGTTTTAGCCAAACTTCCTGACCATTCTGCAGTTCCATAATCAACAGAAACCTCTGCAGGATTTTCTTCCAGCTCCAGTCTGGATCCAACATTTACAAATTGGCCAAACTTGCTCGTAATTGCACAAGGCACTTGTCGAGAAAGAAATGCAAAATAGTTGAGCACTTCTTCACGATCTAATTCTTGAGGAAATTGAATCTTAGTAATCTCTTCTAATGTTTCTAAGGGTTGTGTAATTGGCATATTTCTAAGAATATACTGCTCCTTAAAAGTCTTCTGACATAGTTCACATCACCTTTTTATACACCCTGTTCTTATGCAGTCTAGTCGGGGACGTAGTACAACCTGGCTAGTACTGCCGCCTCCAGAGCGGCGAATCGGGGTTCAAATCCCTGCGTCCCCATTGTGAGCAAAGCGAACAAGGGAACGCAGGCCTCGAGAACCAGAGTTCGAGATTGCCTGCGTCCCCATTTCTAGATATTGTGGCTTTGTCCTAAATCTCGGTTTTGACCTCGCCAGCTCTGCCGTGCTCGCAGTCTATAATACTTCCCGTTTTGCCCTACAGCCTCGGTGTCATCGGGCAGGCACATCTTACATCGGAGCCTGCGCGCACCGAAAAGGAGGCAGAGCTGGACACTTAGGACAAAGCCAGATATTGTAATACAAATTAATTGCAAAAGGGATTTGAACATGTCCTCACTACGTTCGGAACACCTTCTCGACAATGCCTTGCTTGTCTCGAAGGAATCCCTGCGTCCCCAGTCTATTTATCATAATGGATGCAGGCCTCGAGAACAAGAGCGAGTCTATTGCATTCCAGAAACTCATCATTTGTAATTACGTGGCGTAACAACCACTAACGAAAACGCTTTATCAGGATGTCTTGCATTCCAGTCTTCGAGATTATCCATGAAATCATGGCCTCCACCAAATACAGTTATGTTTACTTTCTTTCCTGAACTGCCTGCTCTTTGAATAAGATCATTTTCCCTATCAAAATAAGCAATTGATGCATGCAGAACCATAATACCAAAACCGACCCTAATGCAATTTCACCCAACTACTGATTACAAAAAAATGCTTTTCAGATACCTTTTTGTACCCCCTCTCTTCAGAGCACCTTATGCAAAAGCATATCTGGCAAGGTGTTTCAACACTTGTTGGTACAATTATTGGTGCAGGTATTCTTGCCATTCCTTTTGTTGTTCAACAAGCTGGTTTCTGGACTGGAATATTGCTTTTACTTGTGCTTGGCAGTGTTGTGACATTATTGAATCTCATGCTTGGCGAAGTAGCATTAAGAACCAAAGGCAATCATCAATTAACAGGATATGCAGAAAAATACTTGGGTGCATGGGGAAAACGCTGGATGACTTTATCAATGCTTGTAGGCATTTATGGTGCACTACTCGCATACCTTCTTGGTGTTGGTACAAGCCTTGCTCAAGTTTTTGGAGGTGGCTCTTGGTTGTGGAGTCTGGGATTTTTTATTATCATGGCATCAGTGGTTTATCTTGGTTTGGGTGCTGTTGAGGAATCTGAATCATGGCTAACACCTATAAAAATTTTGCTCTTTATCATCATTTTGGTTATGGCGCTTATGTCGCCACACTTTGCTCTCTCAAAGCTTTCTGACTTTTCCAGCACTAAATTGTTAATTCCATATGGAGTCATCTTATTCTCACTCATTGGAACAGTTGCAATTCCTGAAGTTAAAGAAGAAACCAAAAAACACTGGAAGGACTTAAAGAAAACAATTTTGATTGGTTCACTCATTCCTATTGTAGTCTATATTCTTTTCATAATTATTGTGCTCGGAACCACTGGAACAGAAACTACACCTATTGCAACTGTTGGCGTAGGAAAACTGCTAGGAAATGTGGCAGTATACCTTTTGAATGTATTTGCTATTCTTGCTATGACAACATCATTTTTAGCTCTTGGTCTTGCACTAAAAGAAATGTACTGTTACGATTATCACTGGAATACAACAGGTGCAGGTATTGCTGCACTGGCTGTTCCTTTTGCACTATGGATTTTTGGTTTGCAAAACTTTATTCAAGTGCTTGGCATTGCTGGAGCTGTTGCCGGAGGAATTGATGGCGTGCTTATTGTGATAATTCATAGAAATGCAAAACAGACTGGTAAGAGAACTCCAGAGTATTCATTACGCGTGCCAAGCATTATTAGCGTGGCACTTATTTTCATTTTTGTTCTTGGAGCAATACAGGTATTTCTTTAATTTAAAAAAAAAGTTATTAAAGATTATTTTTTTGTGAAAAGTTTTTGGACATGCTTTCTGAATGTCACACCTAGAAGAACAAGAATAATAAGTATTCCTAAAAGAGCTGGTTTTGCATATTTCAAAATCATTACTGGCAAAACTGGTTTTGCCACAACAAGTTTGACTGCATTGCTTGTCACAATGCCTCCTTTGCCATCATCAGCAGCAAAGATAACATAACTTTCACCAGTCCAGTATGTTTCAGGAGTGAGCAATGCAAGGTTATTCTGCACTTCAACACTCATGTGTGGCCCAATGCGTGTTGTGTACTTAATAGTATCATTATCTGGATCTTTGAAGTAATGACCAAGATTAATTGTGTGGTCAGTGTTTACATACCATGATTGAAGTGGAATACCTGTTGTGGTTAGTTGGAATGGTGCTGGTGCGCTTAACAAGTACGTGCTAAGTACAGTTGCAAGAAACAAAAATAAAATAAACAGTCCAGCAACAGTTTTTTTGGAGTATTCAGAACGTCTTGCTTTTCTGACAGTAAGTTGTGCATGCAATATGGCAGGATCTTGTGTTGCAGTAATCGCATACGCACCTGTTTTTTGCACAGTACACGCATAGTATTCTACTTGTTTTGTTTTTGCAACTCTTGTGACAGGTACTGCGCTCCATTTATTGTTGGCAAATTGTTGAAGTGTTATGTAGCGAGAATTTGTGAGATTTTTTGCAAGCCAGTCTGTTGGTACTGCAAATGAAATTTCAACAGACTGTATTTGTTCAGGAAATGTTGTGCGCAATTCATAGGCGTCATACACTATTGCTTCTGGAGGGATTATTGCTGACGTGCCTTTGCATAATTTCATAGAAGGGTTCACCACTGGAGCATCAGCCTGCACAGCACACATGAGGATGCCAGTACGCCACCCTAAAATGCTTAGATTTTGCCCTTTCAAAAGGTATTTTTTTGAGCACGTGTGACAATAGGAAGAAATGATTGAACTGATAATGTATAACAAAATAAGAATGCTCAGTGCTATGCCTACACCCCACCCAACAAAGAAACGTTGTTGTGCAAGGAGTGTATGATATTTATACAATGCTCCAGCACCCATGGCAAGAATCAAAACAAGCAGCACTGCAACAAGACTTTTTCCTGCTGAAGTAGATTCTGACTCTTGTTTTGGCACAAGTGTATAGGTTTTTTTAAGTTCTTGTTCTGCCTGCGCAAGCACACTTGCTTGTTTTTTTTCTGCTTGCTCTTTTTGTTTTTGCCTGAGTTTTTCTTGTTGTTGAACTCGCTCAAGCTGTTCTTTTTTCTTTTGTTCTTTTCTGGCATTTTTTTCTTGTTCGCGTTTCTTTTGCTCTTTTTCGTGTTGTTTTCGGAGTTGTTGTTTTCTGCGCGCGCGTTGTTGCTGCCATTGCTTGTAAGAAGTACTGTTTGTATAATTGGCGAGTCTACGAATTCCTTCAGCCACAGCAATAAAAACAATAAGCATGATAAGAAGTCTCGCCCAATGTGTTGCAAGATAACGAACAACTACTGAGTCTCTTTCAAGAAAAACAAAGATTTTTTTTTCATAAACATTACCCGTATTTTCAGCTCTTAAACTGAGAACAACTGGCCAATAACCTTCGGGAGTGTCTGCATTTGGAGTAAAGTGTAGTGTGGCAGTTGCAGACCCGTTTGGTGAAATAATTATTTTCGTTTGATCTGTTTGCACCCAGTCAACACCAGAAACCTCAAGTACATAGGTGGTGCTTTCCTGGCCTTTGTTTGTGATTGATATATTTATTTTGCTTTCAGCGCGTGTTGTTTGAATAGTTCGTATGCCTGGTGCTATCTCTGCAATTCCTGTATTCAAAATAGTAAGCATGAACTGTTGTTCTGCAATAAGGTTTGTGTTTTTTGTACGTGCGCGAACTGTGAACAAAAAAATACCTGAACTCGTGCAGTCATTAGGTTTAATAAAAAGTTGTAATGAACGTGTTGTGTTGCCTGAAAGTGTGAGCGTACGATTGCTTAGGCTTATTTCTGATGCTGACGAATAGGTTGTATCAAATGTGTACTGTTCTTCAAAGTTTGCAGGATTTGTAAGGATTAAATCATATCGTGCCGTGCCACAAGGTGGAATTATTTTTTCTTGAGCAAGAGTGCTGAATTCTATGTTAAGAGGTGTTTGTGGAACAATGTCTTGCGTAATGCTTTCTTCACCTGCCGCAGTTGTAACCGTAAAAAGGAGTTGTTTTGCGTTTTTAGCATTGCAAGGCAAGGTGAACTGTTCTGCAACCAATTGAGTCTGGCCTGGTGTAAGTGTAAAATTAGTTGGCGAAAGTGTTGTCCAAACTGCAGCAGAACCCTCTGGTGTCAAAACATATTCTTGAGAATGGTCCTGCGTGTTGGTAAGAAGTACATAATCTGTAACTCTTGTACATTGAAGTCCATCAACACTATCATGAACACTTATGAAAAAATCTGTGAACTGTTGTGCCGCGCCTAGTTGCGAAAGTAGGATGATGCTCAGAAAGCACGTAATGAGCAGAATCGCCTTAGTAGTAGGGCTTAGTGTTTTGGTCATCCTGCTTTTTCCAGTGCATGAAGCCTATCACAAGTGCAAGCATGACAAGCACTGCGATAAGGACTGCAAGCAAGACTTCAAGCACGCTTCGCGTTGTTGCGGTACTAGGTAGTGGATCCACTGGTACAAGAATAGCTACTTGCTGTAGTGTTTCTGCACCTGAAGTAATAGCCACTGACAAACTTTTTGTTCCTGCAAGTGTCTGAGGACTTACAGAAAGTGTTACATATGCTGTTTGTGCTGTTTTTGGTGCAACAACAATCATGGTTGAAGGAGTAATTTTAACATCTGCCCAATCTGTTGTTCCAGTTACTGTTAAAGTGTATGCGCGGTTTGTAACACCATTATTTGTGATACTAACTGGCAGAGTGACTGAACTTCCTGAAAGCACGTGTTCTGTGCTTGAAGGCATATTGATAACTGTCTGAGGTTGTTGTGATTGCTCACACAAGTCATCAGGTGTTACCTCAACTGGCAATGATTTGCTGATTGTTCTGTGACCATTGTCATATAACACATCGACTTTTACTTGGTACACACCAGGCTTTGCGCAACGTGGTATTTTTAAGTATAGTTCTTGAGTTTGTTCTTGTTTATCAGTTTTGACTTTGTTAATGTAATCAACAGCAGTGGCTCCAAGGTCTGGAATGCTGACTTGCACGCGAAGATCCTCTTCTTCGTTTTGACCAAAATTTTCTGCACGAACAGAAACAAGAAGTGCTCTTCCTGCCTGAATTTTTCCTTGAGGTGTCATGATAACATCAACTAGGTCTACGCTATGTCGCGGGACATCTATTTTGAGATCAAAGTTTTGTATAACTTCACTATTAAATCTGTCGCTCACTAAAATTCTTAATTTGTATGCATCTTCTTTCACGAGTCGTGAGAGTCGCAGCTTAAGGTGTTTTACATAGCTGACATTTGAATCCATGTCAAATGTTGGCGTGGCATCATATACTGGTGCAACATCACTGTATTCATATCCAGAAATAAATGCATGTACTTCAACATCCTTCAGTTGAGTTCGTGCTGAAAGCTTGACGCGTACATCAACATCTTTGCCTCGTTCAATATCTAAGAGGTTTTGCCCTGGGGCAGGAAGAACTTGAATGTCTTCAATATCAACACGTTCTATAGTTACTTGCAGTTGTGCATGCACAATGCCTGAAAGAAATAAGACAAATGTGAGCAAAATAACACTCTTGATAAGTTTCATATTCTACAACCCCCTCTGTTTATGCTGCTAAACCTCTGGACTTATTTAAGCTTTTCTATTATTCTCCATTCAGGAGTAGTCTTTTCTTATAGTCTCTTTAAAGTGACAAGGTTATTTAAAGGTTGTGGTGTTAATTAGTTCCTTAATCAAATAAAACACACACCACACCACAACCCACGAAACCGCAGTTGAGCACGGTTGTGGTGATCATGGATGCATAAACCAAGCAAAACACGCACAAAACCACCAACCCGCGAAACCAAAAGTTGAGCGAGGTTGTGGTTTTCGAAACAGACGAACAATCATGCCTACTTTTGAAGCAAAATTCTTAGCGCAACACTTGCACATCTCTATAAATTACTCGTTTGAATTTGTCACTGCTTAAGGTGATGCGTACTGGGTAACTGCCTGGCAAGACATCTCGTGGCAAGTCAAGTAATAATCTATGCGTGCGAGTTTCTCCTAAGCCAAGGTCTTCATTGCCAACATTTGCTCTCAAGCCTAATTCTTGGCTTACAACTGTTGCTTGCAATTCATCCAATGAAAAGCTTCCTTTATTTTCAAAGCCAATGATAAACTCTACAGCACTTCCTGCAATAGCATCCCACGCATAAGGTATTTTGATGCTGGATATGAAAACATCAAATTCTTCATTATCTTTGTCGGGCTTGTGTTCAGGTTGCAATTGAAAGATAAGGAATACATCATTGTCAATGATCTGAACAACACTTGATTGTGACACAAATCCTTGCGCGCTTACCCTAACGCCATAACTTCCTGGCACAAAGGTGCCAAGGGTGATAAATCCATTTGAATCAGTTGTGCCTTGCGCACCATCAACTTGCACAAGTGCTCCTTGAATAGGAACATTTGTTCCTGCACTTTGAACAAGTACAGTTGTTCTGAACTGTCCATTGAGTGTAGGAAAAAGAGGTATGAATTCCAGAATGTCACTTCCAGCAATAATTATTCTTCCATTAACTGTTTCATAGCCTTTGGCAAATGCAACAAAATCAAATGTGCCATCACTAAGTCCTTGCACTACCGCAAGTCCGTCAGCATTGCTTGTTGCGGTTTGACCATTTACTATAACGCGTGCATCAATCACAGGAACTCCTGTAACTGCGTCAAACAACACAAAGAATGCATTGTGAAGGTTGCCTACGCTTTCAGGGTCCATTGGCAGGAAAAGATCAACATCTGCATTAATCACTGTAACACTACCAATTCGTGTTTGAAATCCTTGATGTGTTATGATAAAATCATATGTGCCTGGCACGATATTTGCAAAAGAAGCCCTGCCATTTGCGTCAGTTTGTGCTGATTGTCCAGCTAAATCAATGTTGGTATTAGGCAAGGGATTTCCTCTTGTTGAATCAACGATTTGGAAGTTCACCTTAAATCGTGGTTGGTTGCTCACGAAAAGGTTTAAGGTTATGATTTCTTCAGCATTAGGAACTCCATTGCACTGGTTGTCCAGGCCTGTACCACGAACTTGTACTGTGTGCAGTCCTTCTTCAACTGGTGTGAAATCAAATAAGTGCGTGGTGGGTGCAATAGTATTCTGATTTGCCGCGAGTGATTCTTGCTGATTTAAAATTGTTCCACTAGGTCCTGTGACTGTATAGCGCACTTGTGTGCGAATTGGATTAAACGCGCCTATTGCGTCAGCATGATTGCTTATTTTTGTATAGCTTGCCGTAAGTGGTTGTCCAATATGAACTCCTACACTATTGAGCGCGAGATTATTCAAAAGCGTGAAACATTGGTTTTGTGGTTGCTGATTGAGTACATCAAATTCTTTTTCTGAACTTTGCGGTAAGTTGCTCGCACACTGATTATCTGTTACTTCTGTGCTCACAATTGCAGTATATCTTCCTGAGCGTGTTGGTGTAAATGTGAACTGTACTGGTTGTTGGCTGTTTGCGAACAAGACAAGTTGT
>JAHFOI010000013.1 GCA_023266895.1 Candidatus Woesearchaeota archaeon | reverse complement strand
ACCAGTACCGATTACCTTAATATTACATTGTCCTACTTCCAGTTCGGAGTAAGATGCTTCTTTTGCTTGTTCTGCAAACATTTCCATTGTTCATCCCCCTTTTTCCCCAAAGGTTTTTTTTGTTTTTTTGTATGGTCTTGAACATATATTCTCCGCCACGGAAAACTATTTATGCTCGCTCTTTTTCCCACGTCTAGAAGTCGTGCTTTTGACTTACGCCAATAAGTTGAATGCGAGAAACGAACTTCACAGTAATCAATACAAGCCGTCGCCAAACGGAACACGATAATATTTATTGTTGCGCTGGTCGCCAAACCACGTAACAACCCAAATTTCTTTTTTGTTTAACTCAGCTCATATAAAAAGACTCTCAATCTACAATGTGTATATCGTAGTAGTAGAATTTGGGTTTTTGTTATGTTTTTTATCAGATTTGTGCGATTTCTCGTCGGAAAAAGTTTTGAATGGCTTTAGTGTGTGTTGCCCCGTTTCTTCATATGCCAGGAAAACGCGTTTGGATTTTGGAGTCGCGAACGCGTGACGACTCTTAGAAACACCAAACGCGTTTTTCGTGAAAGAAGAGAAAAAAGGACAGCAAACAGAAAGGCAATTCTATACTCACTGACAAAAGTTTTTATACAATACGTGTCCATACTCACTTCGGTTCGTAGGTCCGCAAGACTCTCGCAACCGTTCGTAATAGCGAATGACATCTGAATGTCTAACAAGTTATGTCATTCGCTATAACAAAAATTTTCCAAAAAACAAAACGCGTGCTATACGTGTCTACTTCACGTCCTGTACTTTGTCTTTAATTTTTTCAAGCATACCTTTGCCTTTTTTGAGCAAGTTCTGCACGTGATGAGATGTGTACCCATACCATGCTGCAAAATCTTTTCTGCGTGAGCCCCACTCATTAATGAACACTACATTTTCAAGAGAATAACGCAGAGGCATGACAGGGTTTTCATCAGAATAACCAATGGTAAGCACGCCAACAATAATTGCGTTACCTGGTGCACCAACCACTTGAGCAAGAGCTTCATCATCAAACGCTGCAACCCAGCAGGAACCCAGACCTTGTGCAGTTGCAACTAATAACATGTTCTCAACAGCAGCAGCACCATCAAATAATGCATATCTTTTTTCGCCACGCTCACCATACATACGTTTTGATTTATGTGGCTCAACACCAACAACAATATGCAAAGGCGCACGTGCCATCCAATGCTGTTGCACACACGCCTCCCCAATTTTTTGACGTGCATCAGGATCAGTTATGAGCACAAAACGCCATGGTTGAATATTGCCACCAGAAGGAGCAAAACGCCCTGCATCAAGAATCTTGCCAACCTTTTCCATCTCCACAGGAATATCAAGATACTTACGAACACTACGCCTTAACTGAATGGCTTTCTCAATATCCATACTACACGAGCACCACGAGAAGTATATAAGTGTTTTCCCAATCAAGTTCTTTGTGTAGGCGCATGACATTTGTCAGGTTTTTCATACCAACTCAGTTCTTAGGCTCTGTCCTAAATGTCCAGCTCTGCCTCCTTTTCGGTGCGCGCAGGTTCTGGTGTAAACTGTGCCTGCCCGATGATACCGAGGCTGTAGGGCAAAACGGGAAGTATTATAGACTGCGAGCACGGCAGAGCTGGCGAGGTCAAAACCGAGATTTAGGACAGAGCCCAGTTCTTAGACATGTTTAAAAACACATGATAACTCTTTTTGAATATGGAATACGCTGCGCTTGTTCAGTTGTATGAACAGCTTGAACATACAAGCAAACGCTTGGAAAAAACAAACATTCTTGCAGAATTTATTCAACACCTACCGGAAAAGGAATATGAAGAAGTATGCTTACTCATCGAAGGACGAGTATTTCCGGTATGGGATGAACGAGTCATAGGCATAGCATCAAAACTTGTGCTCAAAGCAATAGCTCTTGCTACAGGCGCTGACACTGAAGTTATTGAGCAACAATGGAAAAAAATGGGCAACCTTGGAGATGTGACTGAACACATAAAAAAGAAAAAACAACAAGCAACACTTACCTTTGCAGTACTGACTACACGAAAAGTCTTTGATAACCTGCAAAAAATCGCAGCCATTCAAGGAACAGGAACTGTAGATAAAAAACTTAGTCTTATTGTAGATCTTCTCACCAGCGCAACACCAAAAGAAGCAAACTATGTTGTACGAACTGTACTTGAAGATCTTAGAATAGGACTTGGCGAAGGCACAATGCGTGATGCAATTATCTGGGCATTTTTTGGCAAAGAACTAGGAATTCAATATAGTGCTCATGACAATACGTTCAAATTACCTGATGACAATCGCGAACAATACAATCAGTATGCTCTTGCAGTGCAACGTGCCTATGACTTAACTAATGACTTTAGCCTTGTTGCACGAGCAGCACGTAAAGGATTCACTGCGATTACCACACTCACACTTATTCCAGGAAAACCGTTCAATGTCATGCTTTACCCAAAAGCAGAAAGCATAACAGAAGCATTTGACGCAGTAGGAACACCAGCAGCATTTGAATACAAATATGACGGCTTCCGATTACAAATTCATAAAATCGGAACACAGGTGTTGTTGTTTACCAGAAGACTAGAAAACGTAAGTGCTCAATTTCCAGATATTGTTTGCGCAATCAAAGAACATGTGAACCTTGATACTTGCATTCTTGATGCAGAAGCAGTAGGTTATGATTCTATAACAAAAAAATATGTACCCTTTCAAAAAATAAGCCAACGCATCAAACGAAAATATGATATTACAAAAATGTCTCGTGACTACCCCATGGAATTAGTTGTATTTGACATTTTATACTCCAAAGAAAAAGATATTACTCAAGAACCATTTCGACAACGACGCACCATTCTTGAAAAAGCCATGACACAACAAAAACAAATCATACGACTTTCAGAACAACTTATTACTGACAGTGCTACAAAAGCAGAAAAGTTCTATCAACAATCACTTGCTGCAGGCGAAGAAGGCATGATGGTCAAAAACATAACTGCAGCATACCAACCAGGAAGACATGTTGGTGGAGGAGTTAAAATAAAACCAATACTTGATGCGCTTGACGTGGTCATTGTTGGTGCAGAATGGGGCGAAGGCAAGCGAAGCAAATGGCTTGCAAGCTTTATTATTGCAGTACGCACAGATGATGGAACCTTTCAAGAAATAGGAAGAGTAGGCACAGGTTTTAAAGAAAAAACAGAAGAAGGCACAAGCTTTGAACAGCTCACGGAACTCCTCAAACCACGTATTCTCACAGAAAAAGAACGAGAGGTACTTGTACAGCCAACAATTGTAATAGAAGTACATTACGAAGAAGTCCAAGAATCACCATCTTACAGCTCAGGATACGCGCTTCGATTTCCACGATTTATCAGACTACGCGAAGATAAAGGACCCCACGACATAAGCACACTTGAAGACGTGAAAAGAATTTATGAAAAACAACGAGGAAGGACAGAATAGTTTTTTAAATGTCAATTTAGTCATTCTTTTCAGAGAACAATCCTTTTAAAGGCTCAACACTCAAAGTCTATGCCATGTTATTCCCAGCAGATAATTCTCAGTCTGAATTAACAAGTTATTCTTCTTCAGATGCACGCATGAAATATCAAGCAGCTTCTCAATTTTTTGAGAATTTGGAATACTCAACAAAACCTGGCTGTTTTTTGTTTTTTTGGTGGCGAAAACCAATTATCACTCCGGAACAATTCAAAGAACTACAATCATACAGAACTAATATGACTTTGTTGATTGACTTAGGCATGAAAAATAAAGAAATTTCAGAAGTTATTCAACGCTTTACAAAACTCTCAAAAGACATTACTGATTATCTTGAAAATGCAAAAGTTGAACGTACCCCAACAATTTCTAAGAAATAAATCCTTTTTTATCGGGCTGACGGAAAATTCAACAAATAAAACCAAGTTATCTTATTGTTTTGCCAGGAAATCCAGTATAGCTTTTGCTTTCTTTTCTCTATTTGTTTTGGCATATGCGTTAGCTTCTGAATCCAATGCTAAACATGGAATTGAGAGACCATTAACCGTGACATGAGTAACTTTTTTTGATAATAATGGCTTAACATATAACCCTTCTTTACGCTCACCTAAAAATTGCACTTCTACTTTCTTTAAAGTCATTTTAACATCCCATGCTGGCATTCCAGTTGTTGTCTCTAATTTTTGGAAAGGAGAGGGTGAAAAAGATTTGAATAATTCAGGAATCTTCTTCAAATAATCAAACGAAACAATAAGATCCAAGTCATTTGGAGTTATCTCCATTCCTTGCAGAGCTTGATTGGTGCTTCCGATTACTGCCCACTTGATTTTTGCATTGCTTAACACTTCTGATATGAACATGATTGCTTGCTTAAATTTTTCACTTATCATATGTCTTACTGAGAAAAGAGTGTGGTTTTATAATCTTTCTTTTAAGAGTGACTTTTTTTGGGGTTGGACGGACTGATTCATTTTTCTTTTAACGAAGTCAGCATTGTTACTAAAAAACGCCTCGGACGGGATTTGAACCCGCACTACAGCCTTTCTTCAAATCTTTTTGATTTGCCGCAGGGCTATGTCCTGTCCAAGTTAGACTACCGAGGCATTGCACAACTTCTGGCATTCTCTGCCACTCACAAGGCAACTTGTAATACTATGAAAATCTGCGTTTATAAAGGTTTATGGAGTTGATTCATCAAACCCCATCAAGCCAAGCTGGCCTCTGCGCTTGTTCTCAGCAACAATCTCAGGCACGTTATCACCTACCTGCTTCTTAAGATTCTTTGCCACTTGCGCACCAACAATATCACGCAACACATCAAAAGTTTTTAGCTTAATATCGGCAAGGTCTTTGATTCCATTTCTGAAGAGCTTTCTCGCACGCACCCTACCAATACCTTCCAAGCGAATCAAAGGCAATAATTCTTCTCGCACGCCATACTTAAGACGCAAACGCACTTTTTGTAATTCTTTCACAACACCAAATACTTTTGATAACTTGGCAAGCTCAACTAAAGAATAACAAAGCCAGTCAGCAAGATCAAGCTTTGCCCGAGACTCACCAGGACGCACATCAAACAATTCAAGCAAGTCCTGATCATCTTTTTCATTCATCCATGCCTCAAGCATCATGGCAGTCTTGGTGGCTTTAAGCCAATCAGCATATTCTTCATCAAACATGTCAGGCTCAGGCTGAAGCAAGGATTCCTGGGCAAGACGTTCTTGCAATAGCTCACACTCTTTTTGGCGCACAGAAAGCAAAGGACGCAATTCCAAGGTGTTACAGAAAAGGTGAAGCAATGAAAACGATGAAACTTTTACGGATGTTTTTGATGATTTTGCAATCGCAACCACAAACTCATGCGCAGTATAGGGATCAAGATACAATTGTGCAACACGTTCACCAAGCTTTGTTGCAACAAGTTTATTCTTCGTTTGAACAACAAATCCCCATTCTTCAAGCAAATCAACCTGGTGCTCAAGAATGCGTTGCAAGCGCGTTAGATCACCATATTGATGTGCCCAAAAAGTTTTTGAAAAAAAAACATGTGCAGACTCAACAGAATGAATAATTCCTGATGCAGTTAATGAAAGAAGATACGCACGTAAAACTGGTTCAACGGCAAGCTTAGAAAAAACAGGCTCAGGACTGCCACGCACATACTTTTCCAGAACTGCTTCACACTCACTTTCTGTGTTGCAAAGAATAATTGCTTCACCAAAAGAATCATACGAAGGCCTGCCAGCACGACCTGCCATTTGCAAATATTCAAGTACAGGAATCCAACCCATACCCTGACTAGAAAAACGCTTTAAATCACGAATCACTGCCCGAAATGCAGGAAGATCAACGCCTGCAGCAAGTGTAGGAGTTGCACAAATAACTTTTACTTTACCTATGCGAAATGAATCTTCAATTAGAGAACGCTGCGAACTATGCAAGCCAGCATGATGAAACGCAACACCATGTTGCACACAACCTGCCAAACGCATACACTGCTCAGTAGGCTTTGACAATGCACTTTTGGCATGTTCAGCAAGAGAGCATAACTCTGAAGTAACTGGCAAATGTTTCGCGATTTCTTCAGCTTCTTTCTCAGCACTACGCTTGGTATTCACAAACACAATTGCCTGCTTGCTTTTTTGCAAAGTGTCAAGAATAACATCTACCGTAGCCACTTTTGAAGGTGTGCGAATTGCGTGAGAAGAACGCGAGGGCATAGCGCGATACGTATCTACATGTTTAAAACAGTATCGTGGATTTTTTTTCGTTAATTCCTACCTGAACTCACTATGACCCCATTGCACAAGCAAATCAATACCTAACTTGTCAACAGGAGGAATGTCGCACGCGCCAAAGCAACTGCCCAACCAAATCAAAATCATTGCACCAGTTTTCTGTTTTAGCACATCCGCAATTTCTCCAGCACGAGGTTTTAAGCCATCGGGTAATTGAATACACACACGAACTGCTTGCATTTTAATAATCTCATTTGCAACATGATCAAGTTCTAAATCAAATTCAACAGGCAACATACGTATTCAGAAGCACACAATGTTTATAAACCTCGCCTGTACGAACAGACAAGCTGCCCCTGTAGCTCAGCGGTGGAGCGCGCGGCTGTTACCGCTTGAATTATCGGAAGAAACCGCGAGGTCGCCAGTTCGAGTCTGGCCAGGGGCGTATAAGCACAAAACTAGTTCGTACGCAACGCAAACTTATTATACTCTGAATTAACACTCTTATGTATGAAGAAGAAACAAGCGCAAAACACACGTGTGTTTCTTACACTCTCAGTGGTTCTTCTTTTGGTTATTATTTCAGCAGCAATTCTTGTCATGAGCAGTTTGCGTGAGGGTCAAGCAATAAAAACACCTTCTTATTGCTGGACTGAAGACATTACTGAAACAGTAAATAATGCGCGAGACATAAGTGCATATCTTGCGAAAGATGTTTCTAAATCATATAAAAACGTTTCTGAAGCTGAAAATGAGTTTGAAAAAATTCATGAACTCTCCCAAAATCTTATTTCATCATTTACCTCCCAAACACCTTCTTATGACCAGCTCAAAGAAGCAGCACAAACAAATCAACAAATTTCACAACAGGTGATCTCAGGAATCACAAAAACACAAGCAAACCTTGGCGCAAAACAAGGCGATGCACTCCTCCTCCAATTTGTCAACCAACTTAAGAAAATATTTGTAGAAGTAGAACAGGCATCAGCAAGAACTATTGATTGCATCTCATAAATTCATAGACCGTCCTCTAATTCTCATAAATAAACTTTATAAAGCGTACTCGTGTTGGGTTACAAAACGACCCTGTAGCTCAGCCTGGCTGGAGCGCTCGACTGATAATCGAGAGGTCCTGAGTTCGAATCTCAGCAGGGTCATGACCGTTGAATACACTACTCAGTGCATGGGTGCTGGCACGAAGATATTTTTTCACCACTTTTTTTTGTTTATGCCAACCCAAAAACCCACGTGATTAATTAAAACATGCCCTATTCCGCTTATCACAAGAAGAATAATTGCATTTTCAATACCTGGCCAAAAAAAAGGTGCTGTCAAGCATAGTGCACCACTCACGTAATCCAATTGATCAAACACCTTCCAGGATAAGCCTGGAGCAATATTGAACCGTCTCTTAAAAAAACTCTTAATAGCATCCCCAAGCAATGCACCTCCTGCAAGACACACACTCAAGAGAAACCATGACTGAGCATAATTTATTGAAAGCACATTTATGTGTATCAAAAACTGAAATCCCCCCATACCTATGCCACCCAACATGCCAAACAATATCCCACGCCATGTCTTATGATTTCCCAATATTGGCTTGCCAAACAGTTTTTGGCTACCATCAACAGGGCTGTTCAAAAAAGGAACTTTTTTGACTAAAACAGGCATCATGTTTGCAACATATGCAGGAAGCATGAAATACAATAATTCAAACAGGATCATGAGAGTTGAGCTCCTTTTTATTAATTGTTGATATACTGTACCTATTTTACAACAGCAACCGGTATAAAAGCGTTATCTTTATATATCTAACTCTGCGCGAAAAACTTTATGCTTAGCACCTATGACTGGATCTATGGCAGCGCACAATTAGGTGCAGTATTGCTCAGCATAGCTTCAGCAATTATTGCAATCAGTCTGCTCAAGGTCAGTCATAATCAAAAAAATCTCCATGCGTGGCGAGCACTTCTCATCGCCCTTCTTTTATTTACACTTGAGGAAATATTTGGTGCACTACGCACCTTTGGAGTGTATTCAAATCCATGGATAACACATGTTTTGCCTTCAGTTATTCTTGCATTACTCATTATTGCGCTTACTATGCAAATCAATATCAACAGAGGCTGGACTGCATGACTGCAGAATTTTGGCTTGCCCTCGGACGAGTGGCCCCAGTTTATAACTTAGCATTGGTTATTGCAGTGGTATACCTATTTTTCAAGCTTTTTACCACACCACCAGTCTTCAGAACTATTTATGTTGCACCATGGAAATTTATGTTTTTCGCATTATGCATTTTTATTCTAGAAGAATTGATTACTGTACTCAGACAAGCAAACCTGGTTAGCATTCCTCTGCACATCAATGGATTCTTTGAGCTCATCATAATCTCAATATTCTTGTACGCACTCTTGCTGCAAAAAGAACATGTGACAGAAAAATACGGGTGAAGAATACGGGTGAAGAGCAGCATAGTTTTAAACAAAAAAAGAAGGATTACTTTTTTCCTATACTAGTATCAATATAAGCATGGCAATAAAGAACAAAAGAAGTATTGCACAACACGCGAGCAAAATCCATTTTTGGTTTCGGCATGCATAAAATGAAAGAACACCAAAACAAACACTGAGCAAAACAAGAATTCCGACAGTCAGAGTTTTTATGCGTCTTGCTTCTTCAGAAACACTTGTTTTGCCACAATCGCTCGGACAAGAAAGTTCGTTTTCATCAAGACCACATACTTTATTGCCACAATTACAGCCAAGTACAGAAGGACTTGCATCTTTTGCAACAGATTTGCCAATAAGCATATACACATCACTTGAAGAACAATTTTGTATGGCAATCTGCACGTACTTTGTGAGTCCGAGCAAGGGCTGGGAAAACACTTTCTTTGCAGCAATATCACTTGCGAGAACATACGTGATTACTTTTCTCGCAAGGGTATCATCATCAAGTTGTGTGTGCGTTACATTAATCTCATAATAATTACTACAAAAATCACGTAGTTCAGAACTACCAATCTTTCTCGCACCAGAAACATTGGTAATGCCATCATTTTCTTCAGCCAGCAATTCATTGGTACTTGCCTTAAACAAACCTGCATTAAACTCATACGGCTTTGTGCCCGCCATGACAACGTAGTCAATACCAGGCACTTTTGCAAACACTTTGCCTTTAGTCACTTCACGTACAACTTCTGTATTGGCATTCACTACTGGAATAACATCTTGCTGGTTTGCGAAAAAAGAAAATAAATTCAAATATGCTTCTGCCGACGGACTTCCCTCATGAGGTGCGCCAAGAATAAGAACTTTGCGGACTTTTTCCAAAAAAGTATATGCAGCAGGATTTTTCTTGTTTGCAATAAAAGCCTGATTCAACCCTGATTCAACAACAAAACCACCAAGCGAATGACCAACAAAATACACTGCATCAAATCTGTCTTGTTTTTTTTCAAGAAGATCAATCAGCGCGCGTGCATTTTCCTCAGTTTTTTTCGTAACAGGATAATTAAAAAAAAAAACCTGCTCGGGCTGATGCGTGTACTTAAATTCATCAAGCAAATACTGCCACTTTGATGCTCTACTGGTCAAGCCATGCACTAACACTACTGCAATACGCGAACCTCCATCAAACTTTTTCACAAGTTCAGACTGCACGCAACCAGCACAATACGTGCCCATAAGTGCAAGAATTGTAGGTTGTGTTATGTGTAAAGATACGTTTGCAACAACAGCTGAATCATTTGCAATACCACCCTGATATTCCCACACTGAACCATTTAAACGAAACACTGCCAGAGAACTTTTGTCCAGTAATTGACTTTCTGCAAATGCAAAATCAACCTCAACAGACACACCCTCCCCAGCAGGTATTGCTGAATTATTTTTTATCAAGACCTGCAACGGGGCGCCAATAATGTTCAATGAAGGATTTTGAGGAAGTGGTACACCCCGCGAAACAGATCCTGCTTCAAGAACAAAATCTCTCTTTGAATCAAGAACATGGATTTTATGTGCTGCGAGCGCTAAGGAATTCTTCTCAGCAGTGATCTCTGTGCTCTTCGTAGAAATAGGAGGAAGCTCAGTTACATTAAGGTACATTACCTTACGACGTAATGACTCTGCAGTAAAATTTGTAAGTGATTGAGCACCGCAAACAAGGTCAGCAGACTCTACATTTTTTACTTCAGCATTTTTTTCTCCAGAAATTCTCATTGTGCGTATGCTTGTGAACCCTGAAGGAACACTCATGCTTACATCAACTTCCCCTTTTTCGCAGGATAGTGTAAACGGCGGTACAATAGTCTCAAACCCTTGAGGGGCAGGTATTATTGATGGAGAAGAAAGAACACGCACTATGCCTGCATTACGTGAAACACCACATGCGAGCTCAGGCCTGTTCTTAACTCTCTCAAAAGAAAGCGGATCACCACCCTTGCCAAGCATGATGTCAGTTCTTGGCAGGTCAGGCACAGCAGATTCTGGCACAATCTCAGGAATTTTGGGCGGTAAGATATTGTTGTCTTTTTGATTTGTTGATGTGCTCTCTTCATTTGTTTTAGCAGCATCATTCATAGGCTTCACAGAAAAAGTAGACACTGCAGAAATCTTTGGTGGACTATCAGGAAAAGACTTGTATGAAATGCTTGCATTATCGCCTTCAAAATTCTTTGAAACCAAGGAGTCTGATGCAACAGAAATACGCAATACTGCTGAACTTCCCGGAGTAATATCGCCTAATGAAAAAAAAGTAGTACCTTTTATAGGCGCAACAGAACTATCCACAAACACCGCACCTTTTGGATACTCTTGATGGAGTTGCACCTGAAATGCAGTGCCTTTTCCGGTATTGGTAAGCGTAATTTTGTATTCAACAAGAGAACCATCACTCTTTTGCAAAGCATTGGCCTGACCAGTATCAACTGCATGAACCACAATAAAAAGCGGAAAACCCACAACTAACAAAAACATTACACCAATAAGCAATATTTTGCTCACTTGTGCATTACATTGCGAAATATTTAGGGGTACACGAAACGTCATGAGCTCATAAAAAAATCAGCCCTTGAATTTATAAAACTATCTATGAAGTCTTGGAAATGTCTATACTGAAAGAATTATAAAAAACACACTCTCTTTAAGGTTGTGACTCGTTTCTTTGCTCCAGCAGTTCCAAAAAAAACATAGTCTTACTTTGTGATAGAGGTTTTTTCATAAATACTACTGACATAGTACGTTTTATTCTAACTCAGCAAACACTTGAGTCTGATCCCTGGGCTGAAGAAGATCTCTTGCAAGATATTCCTATTCAAACAAGAATGCAGGAAATTAAACTTTCTCCTTATAGCAACTATTTTCTAAGTTATCTAGTAAAAACTGGTTTTTATGGAAAAAGTCCTGAAGAAGCACTTGATCGCATTCTCTGTAGGTTTGTGGAAAAAAATCTTACTTCTTATGAAAAAAGATATTCTAATGTAAAGCATGGTAAAAATCGAGAGTGCTGAAACACTTTTTTTGAACTCCTGAATGATTAGTATTTGTTATGTTTGCTAAAGTAGCATCATACTTCCGCAAAGCATAAGAGCAAGCATATCACTCTTTGCAGTATGAAGAAACAGCACACCGCACCTGAAGCTAAACATCAGATCGCAAACTATTTTGCGCAGGCCGCACGTGAAGATCACGCAACCTCAGCACGACTTGTTGCCAAAGCCAGAACCCTTGCAATGAAGCACAGATTAAAACTGCCAAAAGAACTCAAACGGCAGTATTGCAATCATTGTTACGCACATTTTGTTCCAGGAAAAACCTACCGAGTCAGAACTCATGAAGGCATGGTGGTGTATACTTGCTTCACTTGTGGTGCGTGCACACGATTTTCATATAAAAAGCAACAACAAAAGAAACGAAAAGAAAAAGCAACCAAGTCATCCCTGCTCATAAGAACACAAGCCTAATAAAATACTATGCTGCTACACTTCTTATGCGGCAATTTTTGAAAAAAATCTTTGGCAAACAATCAACACCAGAATTAACACTTACATCAGAACAGCTTGGCAGGTGGATAACAAAACAGCATGGTGCTGCAACAAAACAACTTGCAGAACAACTCCAAAAAAAAGCAATTGAAGCACAGCATTGGATTGCGGAAACAACACACGCACTTAACAACCTTCAAAATGCAGAACTCACGAATCAGGCAATTCCTGAACAGCACAAAAGCATAGCATCAGGAAATAAAGAAGCATTCATAAAAAACGTGACAAATTACCTTGACCAGTTTAGACTACCTGACCAAGTTAATGAATTAGCTTCATGGTTTGAGGTGTATGAACTGGCAACACAAGTTTTTCTTGAAAACACCTCACGCCAAAGCGCAGTGCTTCAAGAATTTCACGCACGTGAAAAAAACGCAGTTTTAGAAAGTCTACGACGCATTGAACAACTCACAAATCAGCTCAGAAAAGAACTTGAAGAAAGCAAACATGCAGTTTATGTAACAGCACATCATTCGTTTACGCAATGCATTGATAAGGAAAATTTTTGCAAAGAAATACAACAGAACATAGCTGCCTTACACGCTTCATTGCAAACCTATGCCTCTGAACAAACAAGACTTACACAGGAACAACAACGCATTGCAAAAGACTCAGCAAGAATTATGCTTGAACAAGAACTTATTACCACACAGCAGACAGTCAAACAATTAGAGGACAAGTTACGTAACATGGTTGCACCACTAGAAGCAGGTTTACGAAAATATGCAAAACTTGCACCACTGCACGCACATGTTATAGAACAATACCTTGCTAGCCCCTCAGATGCACTTAGCCAAGACGTACACCTCAAAATTACAGAAGTGCTTGTAGAACTCCAAAAAAATGCCTGGAACGATACACTTGAGCTCAAACAAGATAAAAAAACACGCACCATCAATGCAATCGCAAACCTAAACAAGCCTTTCTTACAAAAGCTCATCACAACCTATGCTAAACTCAAGCGCGATGAAGTACGCCTCGCACAAGCACTCATTTCACACAAAACCTCACAAGAACTCAACATGTTGCGAAAAGAAACAGAAGCAGTCCACGAAATCATGAAGAAAAAACAATTAGAACTTGCAGACCTTCAAAAAAAACAAGACACAAATACACCAGATTACACTGCAATTTTCCAGCTTATTCAAGAACAAACAGGCACAGTGATACGACTCAAGTAGCAGAGCAGTAATACGCTGATATTGAACAATAGATTTATCTATTGCGACTTTTAGGCACTAGCATGTTTATTCGCGTGAAAACAATAAAAAACGCAAGATATGCATATCTTGTGAGAAATGAGTGGACTGCACAAGGACCACGACAAAAAGTACACAAATATTTAGGAAGACTTGTTACCTCAACAAAAATACACACACTTGACGCGCCAGAACTCACAGGTAGCCTCGCAACATGCCTCAAAACCCTTGTATCACGAGAACTACAACAGCATGGATTTTCCAAAGAAGAACACGTACACACGCTTAATTCAGTGCGTTGCAATATTGAACAGCACACCTGCATGATTGGAGACAAACCTGCAGTACTTGCATTAAACAACGGACACTTGTGCGATGTTACACTCAAAAACTTACTGGGATTTCAGCCTGTTGATGCAGACATTCCTGAAGAAGTTAATGGCAAAGCACTTGCGTTTGCACTCATAAAAGCAGGCATACAAGTGTCAGATGAGGTATTTGTTCAATTGGTAGATGTAGCAGTTAAAGAACTTGGACCACGACCTGCTGAGTGAAATTGCAATCTATTTTTCGTGATGGGCTGGAGAAAATGTTACTTAATATTTTATTTCTTTAAACTCATCCTTAAGCTTATCAGCAGTCTTAGAAAGACGTTTGACTGCAGCAGAAACAGTCTTCCACGTGTCAGCACCATCAGTTTCAAGAATGAATCTGGGCTTACCAATCAAAGGATGCTCCACATGATAGCCAACAACCTTCACATGATCATCGTGCTGAAGCTCATCTTTTAACACGTTCGCAAGAAGATGATTTTCTCCCACAATCTGAAACATCATACGCGCCTTTTTATCCTCAAGAACCTTCATTTCCATAGCCATGATGAGAAAAAGCAAGAGGTGGTTTAAAAAGGTTTTGGGAGAAAACTACTCTTTTGCAATGCATCATTGTTTTCTTTCTAATCTCACGCACACAACTGTAATTCGTTGGATTTTTTTTGTATGAAATTTCATGGTTTGTTTAAGAGGAAAATCAAATTGCCAATTGTGCGTAATTGCAAAACCATTATCTTTGGCAAAAGCTTGAACAAATGCGAAAGTTGCTGCCTTATGAAATGAATAAATGATTGGTGCAAGAGAACATGCTTTTTGCAAAAAAACTCTGTCAGCATGAGCTTCGTGTGTGCCAAAAGGAGGATTCATGACAACAACATCAAAAGAACCTAGAACTTCGGAAACATCTTTATTCTGGAATGATACCAGAAAATCATCTGAGAACTCACTTTTGAGGTTTTTGGCATTGATTTTGCACAGTTTTAATGCATTTTCGTCTTTTTCCACAAAAGTTACTTCAGAACAACCTAATAACATGGTGCCTAACCCTAAGATTCCTGTACCCGAACCAAGGTCAATGATTTTTTTGTTTGCTAAATCGCATATCATGTTTGCGTGCCAAAGCACTGTTGCAGCAGTCTCAGAATCTGTTTGATATTGTTCAAGACTCACTTTTGCTTCAGCAAACCCTTTGATTTGTGATAAAATCACTGCGAGCTGGCCTTTAGAACAAACAATTGCGTGATTTGCGGTTTGATTAAGTTTTTTTTCTGGCATTTTGACCAAATCTTTCTTTGTATTACTCTAAAAAGTGGTTAGGCACTATTTTGAGACTTTGTTTTTGGTGTTTTTTGTAGTGTGAACTCTCACTTTTGATAGTGTGGCTGATTTAAAGCTTGTTTTTTTAGGGTTTGTTGGGCATTGGTTGCTACGGGAATTGCAGGCTACGTTCCTTGAATAAGCCTGGTGCTGATTGATCATTGCTTGGCGTATTGCAGTTAAATTTAGTTGCTTTGACAGTTTTTGGTTTTTGTGTAATTTATTTAACTGCTCTTACCCTTATTTCCCCGGCTTTTGAAAGTAGTTCTTGTTTATAAATGATTTGGTTAGCTGTTTTGAATTTTTGTGTGTGTGTGTGTGTGTGTGTGTGTGTTAGGGTGGGCTTGTTTGTTTTTTGACAGTTTTGCGCATTTTTTGCAAGAAATTCGGTTAGTCCCAGAGCTGTCCTGGGACAGTCCCAGTTCAGTCCCATTATAGTCTCTGGGAATGAGATTTGTCGTCTTAAAGTCAGTCCCAGATAGTCCCAAAATAGTCCTGGGATGGTCTTGGGACTGTCCTGGGAATGAGTTTGGGAATGACAAAAAGCTTAAATAGACTGAATATTTTCTGGCAAAGATGTGGTTTTTTCAGAAAGAAATTGATGCACGATTGGAGCTGTTTGATCGCAATGCAACACAGAGTTTTGACAGAGTAAAAAGCGATATAGTAACACTTGGGCAATGGGTGATGTATCTGGACCAGCAACGTCAAGAGCAAGGGCGAATTATTGAAGAACTCCGACGTCAAATTGAGCAAGTGCCAAAAACACGCAATGATGTGAAACTACTTATTGACGGCTTGTATGATTATGAAGGGATGAACGAAAGAATACGACTTATTGAACAAAAAGTAAGTCTTTTAGAATTCCAACGCGCAAAAGTAGAACAAATTGATGTTAAACTACAAGATTTACCTCAGCAATTGCGCACAATCCGCACACAAATAGAACGCATGCATGAAGAACGCATTCATGATGAACAGATTCATAATCAGCATCTTGTTCATCAAGAAAGCATGGCTCATGTTACAGCTTCTGTTATGCCTCAATTTGAACCAGGAACACGAACTTCACAAGTGAGCAGATTTAAGGAAAAAGTACTGAAAAAACTCACGCAAAACAGCAAAGAATATGTTAAAGGATTACTGCTTAGCTTAATTCAAAAATACGGAAAAATATCAGGACAACAACTCAGAGAAACCATTGTTGATGAACAAGGATTGTGCTCAAAAAGCAGTTTTTACAGGCTCTTAGAAGAATTAGAACATGACGAATCACTCACGGTACTTGCTGAAGGAAAAAATAAGGTGTACCTGCAGACACGCAAGCATCCGTGAAGACTTTTTTTTTTGGGGGGGTGTAGGTGTTCTGGCACTTTTTTTCGTCGATAAAAAAATGTGAACCGAAAAGAATATAAGCAAGCACTGTTGCCCAAATTTTGGTTGTTGTCATGAGGTAACACTATGAAACCCATGCACGACACTCAAGGGGTGGTACGCATTACAGAACAGCAACTACTTAGTATTTCAGAAAGTAGCATCATAAAGCAGGTGTTTGATGGCATGCGTGAAGAGCTTGATGACCACAGACAAACGATTAATGAAAACACTACTGAAATAGAAACAGTTTTTGAATTTCTCAATGCTCTTGAAGCTAAGCTTGATAATGTGCAGCATCTTGTTGAACGGCTTGCCCTTACACTCAATCAATCAACACCAGTTATTGGTGTGCTTACTCGTCGAGAAAAAACCGTGTGCCAAACACTTTTTTTGCTAGGAAAAACCAGGCCTTGGGTGAGCTGTGAAGAAATTGCGACAAAATGCGGGCTTAGCAGAGAGGTGCTTGCAGCAACCCTTGCAGCACTTGTCACAAAACACGTGCCTGTTCTTAAAAAATATGATAGCACGCGAGCATATGCTCAACTTAGTCCAGAATTTCGCGAACAACAAGCAAAACACAATGTGATCAAGGCAGACTGCCAGTTGACACAGTGGATTCAGGGGTTTCAGACTCATCAGGAGTTCCAGCCCTAAGCTTTTCCTTTTTTACCTCTGACTGAAGCTGTTCCACAAGCTTAAAACTAGCATCTAAATGATTCTTAATGCATGTTTCAGCTTTGCGAAATGCACCTTCAATATTTTGACCATTGAGTTCGTATCCAATAATCACTTTGCCTGATGCAACAAAACTTGTTTTTTTCAAAATCTGCAAGTCAAGCCAGCGATGCAAATAGTCATACATTGTTTGTCGACGAATGCCAGCAAAAGAACCCATTACTTCAACAGGCATGACGGCAACTTCAGGACGTTTGTCACGATTTGCAGACTTTTTACGTTCAGAAAGTTCAAGAAGCAAGCGATGAAATTGTGCACTCGCATCACTTTTTCTTGGAGCTAAACCAAATCGCGTGATTAACACTTTTGCAAGTTCATCAGCTGTTGCATTATCACCAGGCTCTTTATGCTCAAGTTGCACTTTCATACTTTTGCAAACAAGAACTGGTATAAAAATGTTTTTAAAATTCCGACATCAGTCGTCAAAAAAAGCAGAAAACAAGTGATTTTTGCATTAGGAGCTGTTGCACAAGACTTTTTTTGTGGCTTGACTAAAACCTTGGCAAAAACTTGAACAAATTCCGAAATGGCCGTAAACACTACTGATTTCTGAGAAAATCCTGACATTGTTCTTGTTCTCTCTAGTTTTTGCAGCAAAGGAGTTGTTTTGGTGTGGAACCTGGGTACTGTCCAAAAAGGGGCTTCACCTGTTTTGTCGGGATTTTTTAACTAATTCTCTTTTTATTCCGACTTGGCCGGAGTTGTGCCAGAAGACTTAGTTTTTTGCAGAAATGTTTGTTCTGGCATAATCTCTGCATGATTCTTGACCTTTAAAAAAGATATATCATATACTTATTATTTTATTGTTGTTTGTTGTGCTTTTGAGCTTTTTTTTGTTAATTTTTATATTCTTACTTTGTTGGCAAAATTAATTTTTTGGGGTTATGTTTTTGTTTTTACGTCGGAATTTTTGACGGTTTATGTTTTGTGGATTTTTTTTGGGGCTATTTTCTGTAGTGCTTATTTTGCAAGAGATATTTGCTTACAGTTCTTTTAGCATAATTATTTTGTCAGCTCATTTTCGTGATGGTAGCTTTGGGATGGATGTTTTTTATTAGTTCTTTTTGAGTTTATTTTCAATGGTTTGCAATCTTTTTTTTGGGTGGGCTTTTGGTGTTGTGTGAGTAAAAAGTGAGTGCTTGTTCTGTCTTGCTTTGTGAGGTGTTTTTGAGATCTGCGGGCTTGCTCATAAATTAGGGTATTTTGGCAGATTGTTCTGTTTGTTGTGGGTGTAGAACTTTTTTGGTGTGTTTTTGTGTGGGTGGTGGTAGTGGTGGTGATGGGTGCTGCGTGTTGTCTCTTTGCGCAGTTTGTTGTTCTGCAAAAGTGAGTGTTTTTTTTAAGAAAAATTTTACACTGAGTTCTTTTTTTTTGAGTTGGCTGGTTTGGGGTGGGTGCTGGATGAAAAAATCACAGATTTGGGTTGAAAAAGTGTTAGGCACCATGTTGCGAGCGTTATTTTTGTGCTTAATTGTTGAACTTTTTACAAAAGATAAACAAAAAGTGAGAGAAAGACTTCTTTCTTCCATAATGCCAGAATAAAAAACGTTTTAGGCTTCAAAAGCTCTTAGTGTGCGTGCTGATTTACCCAACATAATTAGTATCTTTTTGCTCCTTCAATTGTTTGGTCAGCATTGCTTGTTCCATCATGCCATGAAGCTTTGACTCAAACTTTTCAGCTTGACGCAACAAAGGAGCATAAGGTACGCTTAAACCAAGATATTTATCTAAAACTTCAATAGCTTTTGCCGCAGCCTTGGAATCAGGCATGTTCAAATGAGTACCTACAAAAATAGCAGTCAATGGTGCCTTGGCATCTGATGCTTTCAAAAGCAATGCACCAGTGGTTCCGACGATAATTCCTTCATTCAAACCGTTGATACCTATTTTTTTCATTGTTTTTTGGCATTTTTCATGCGTGCAATAATGAAATGCTTGACTGTCTTCTTGATCTGTTGCACCAACTCCTTCAAGCGCGATAAGCTCTTTGGCCTGCACTTGCTTGCAAACATCAAGCACAAGATCAGCAGCCCTAAACTCCATACTTGCAGTGTTTATGATAGAATGAACAATAACAATGTTGTGTTTTTTGCTGTAATACACTGTAACTGGATCAACAATGTGGCTGCCATGAATTGCTACAGTAGCTGGAGGATCTGAGAAAAAATATTTGCCAATTTTTTCACACTTTAAGTGTTCACTCAAAAAACCTGTTGCAATCGTGGCCACGAGACCCACTCCAGGAAAACCTTCAATAACTGTGGCGCCCTTTATTTTTTTTGATAGGGTAATCAAAGAACTATTTTTTGGCATGCAATTTGAGAACAAGAAGTGGTATAATAAGGTTACTAAAATGTGAGCTGTGAGGAGGTCAGCTTACGTGTACCTCAATAATATCTCCGTCACACAAAAGTTTTTCAAGCTGGCGAAACTGCTGGCCCGGAAATTTAGCGCTTTTTCCCCACACACGCGCATACTTAAACTTGCGCACGAAATCCCTATGAATCTGTTCACACACGCTTCGTAGCGTCATAGGACTTCTCAAAATCATAGGCTCATTAAGATCAGGCTTTTTGTTTATTTCCTTCAAAAACACGCGCATAAATCCAATACGTTTGTGCAAGCATTCCTTGAGTTCATCAATACCCTGTTTTGTTTCACAACTCACGAACACATCTGGATGAAGCGTGCGAACAAGTTCTGCTTTTGCACGTGCATCAAGCAAATCAGCTTTACTTACTACAAGCACTAACGGAACATATGTTCTGTTTCCTTCAAGAGCATCAATAAATTCATCCAGAGTCACATCTTGGCGTACAACTACGTCCACATTATTCATTCTAAACTCGCGCAAAACAGCAATACATGTCTCAGGAGAGACCTTTGTCATCTTTACTGTGCTATTGAATACTATTCCCCCTTTGCTTCGCTTTGCAACTCGTATGTCTGGCGGGTGCTGATTCATGCGCACTCCTGCTTCATACACCTCATGAACTAATGCGTCATAATGTTCAGGATGTAATGCATCAATTAACATCATGATTACATCTGCATTGCGAATCATCGCAAGCACTTCCCTGCCACGACCCCTCCCAGATGCTGCACCTTGAATAATGCCAGGCACATCCAAAATTTGAATACTTGCATGTTTGTACCGCAAAACTCCAGGAATAACATCCAGAGTTGTGAACGCATATGCTGCAACTTTGGATTGTGCACCAGTTAATGCATTCAATAATGTTGATTTACCAACACTGGGAAAACCAAGAATGATCGCGGTTGCGTCACCACTTTTCTTAACTGCAAAACCAGCGCTTGAGGTACCCACGCCCTGACGTTTTTGCGCACGTTCACGAAGCTTAGCAATTTGCGCTTTCACAACACCAAAATGATGCTCGGTATGCTTGTTATACTGTGCTTTGCGCAGCTGGTCTTCCATTTCTTTAATTTGCTGTTCATAATTAACCATTGCGTTACTCAAACAGGCGTACATTTAAAAACATGACCTCTCTTGAATGAACATGGCAGTGCTTGGACTTGTGCAAGACCAATTGTTGTATGGATTACGTGTTGGCGCAACAAGTTTGTTCACTCTTTTCATTGGTTTGCTGATTGGAAAAATCACAGGAAGAGCAGTCTATGTTTTATTTATTCGCACAGGGCTTGATGCTATTGCAAAGTCATTGCCAGTCAAATTTTCTGCAACACAATTTCTCTCACAACTCATTACTTATTTTATTGATGTCGTTGCTCTTATTCTTGCATTGCACGTACTCAACATTGCATTTGTGACAGGGTTTTTTATTCTTGCAGCGCTGGTCTTTTTTCTTGTGCTTGGTATGTTACTGTTGCTGTATGATTTTTTTAGAAACATACTTGTGCGCATGCTTCTTATGTTACGAGGAATACCTGTTAAATTGGGAACGTCTTTTCAGTTTATGCATTTGAGCGGAACAGTAACTGCAGTCCACCTAACTTTTTTTAATTTACGCATGCACCAGGAAACATATGAGGTTCCCTATGTGACACTCCTGAATTCTAGAGAATTTTAAGAATATCAATTATTCTACAGGCATATGCCCATTCATTATCATACCATGCTGCCACAGAAACTAAGTGTTTGTCAATAACAAGTGTACTTAATGCATCAACAACACAACTGTGTGAATTACCAATGATGTCATGAGAAACAAGTTCTTCATTGGTCACATCTATGATTCCTTTCATCACACCTTTGCTTGCCTTACGCAATAATTCATTAACTTCGCGAACACTTGTCTGCTTTTTCACAACACATGAAAAATTAACAATGCTACCATCAGGCACAGGAACCCTCCAAGACATGCCATCAAGCTTTCCTGCAAGTTCAGGAAGAACTTCAGCAACTGTTTTTGCAGCACCAGTTGTTGATGGTACAATAGACAACGCAGCAGCTCTTCCACGACGCAGGTCCTTATGAGGAGCATCAATCAGTCGTTGATCTGCAGTTAATGCATGAGCCGTAAGCATGAATCCGTGCTTGATACCAAGAGCTTCTTGAAGCACTTTAACAATTGGCGCGAGCGCATTTGTGGTGCAGCTTGCATTAGAAATGATGTTGTGCTTTTTTTTATGGTATTTTTTTTCATTCACTCCTTTCACAAGCGTAATATCTGCGTTATCACAAGGTGCTGACACAAGCACTTTATGCGCGCCAGCACGCAAGTGAACTGCTGCAGCATCTCGAGAGGCCATCAAACCAGTACATTCCACAACAACATCAACCTGAAGCTTGCGCCAAGGCAAACGGCTGGCATCTTTTTCATTTAATATAGAAATCTTCCTGCCATCCACAACAATGACCCCTGGTGTTGCAGAAATCGTACCCTTAAATAATCCAAATACTGAATCATGCTTGAGCAAGTAGGCAAGAGTGTGGCTGTCTGCCAAGTCATTTATGGCAACCCATTCTATGTTTTTGTCTTGCAAACCTGCATGAAGAAGGTGTCTGCCAATCCTGCCAAATCCATTAATAGCAACACGAAGCATATGTTCTATTTTCATACGAGCATATAAAAGACTTTCGGCAAGAAAAAGTTTTTTTGGGGAAGGGTGGAGGGGCTGTGCTTAGAAATTTGTGCATAAACCAATTTTTGTTATGGTGTCACATCTGTGTTTTATTGATTTTCTCAATTATTTTCTTTCCTAATGCATACGCGCCTGCTGCAACAAGACCTAACAACATGCCAAGACCAGGCATAATAAAATTATCAGGAGTGTAAAAATTATCTCTACTTAGCCTGTAAGCTGAGGAAGTTGCTATGTGCGTAGGAGAATAAGTATAGTGTGTTGAAACAGAAGAAAGATGTGCTGGGCGCGTGTCTTTTTTGTCAGGCTTCATTTCTGAAGAGATGTATCCTACGATAAATCCTGTTACACCTATTGCTGTACCGCCCATGACCTGCTCGAGTTTTTTCATACTACTCATAAGTGAATACTTTTATATAAAGCTTCGCATTTTTTATTTTCATGTAGCTGCGTTGCGTCAAACATGAATAGCAAACCTTAATTACTCTGTGGACTGAATGAGCGATATGACTATAGTTTGTGGAATTGATGAAGCAGGCAGAGGACCTGTTATTGGACCTATGGTGCTGTGCGCAGTGTGTATTGATGCTAAAAATCATGCAAAGTTCAAGGAGATAGGCGCGAAAGACAGCAAAGAACTCACGCGAACAGAACGTACTGAGTTGGTTGCGAGTATTCAGCAACTTGCTACAGCATACAAATTAATTGCTGTTGAACCTGTAGAAATAGATGCCGCAGTACAAAGCAAAACCACAAACCTCAATTGGCTTGAAGCAGACAAACAAGCAGAATTACTCAATGCACTCAAACCAGATGTGGTATACATTGATTGTCCCAGCCCAAATATCAAAGCATTTACTGATTACATACAAAAAAAGCTCATTAAAAAAATAGAAATACATTGCGCACACCATGCAGATAGAGATTATCCTGCGGTGAGTGCAGCAAGCATTCTTGCAAAAGTAGAACGCGACAGACTTATTGATGAACTAAAGAAAAAAATAGGGTTAGACTTTGGTTCAGGCTATCCAAGCGATCCCTACACTAAAGCCTTTTTGGAAAAAAACTGGAAGAAATACTCAACAATATTCAGAAAAAGCTGGGCACCATTCAAGAAATATGCACAAAGACTAACGCAAAAAAAACTAGAAGGCTTTAATTAGCATTCACAATTTTTTGAAGTCTACAAAACAAACCTTTAAAACAGAGTTCTGATAATTGATTGTATGCAATCAAGTCCCTTAACACCTCGACGCCAATTCACGTATTCTTTGAATGGCTGCACAATCACAGACCCCTATCAATGGCTTGAAGAAGAAACTCCTGAAGTACATGCATGGATTGCTGCACAAAATCAACTAACAAAAGAAGTGCTCGCACCCCAACATCCTGCACAATATTTTTCAGAACTCAAAAAAGCATTTGAATCAACAGCCTTTTTTCCACCAAGCAAACGAGGCAAGCACTACTTTTGGGAAGAACGAAAAAAAGGACAAGACCACCTTGCACTGTATTTCTCTGAAGGATTGCAAGGAACGCCACACTGTCTCATTGATCCAAACACACAACCTTCAACAAACCTTGATTTCTGGTTTGTCTCGCCAACAGGCAAGTACATAACGTATGGGCTTTCACAAAAAGGCGATGAACAATCAACAATGCATGTGTATTCCTTAGAACTAGAAAAAGATATTGAGCACATCAAGCACACACGTCATGCATCAGTTGCCTGGCTTGCTGATGAAACTGGCTTTTATTACACGCGACATCCTGCACCAGGAAGTGTTCCAGCAGGTGATGAACAGTATTATGCTCGTGTCTACCTTCACAAACTTAACGTGGATTGTGCGCAGGATGTGCTTATTTTTGGCAAAGATAGGCCAAAAGAAGACATGATTGAACTCAGCATATCACTAAATGGAAAAATCCTTTTAATTACTGTCCAACAACATTGGCATGCCAATGAACTTTTCATGTATGCTGAAGAAAAAATCACTTGTCTTTCTGAATCATTACACGCACTTGCCAGCCCAGTTATTACTGATAGCCAAGTCTTTGTTTGCACAAATTATCAGGCGCCAAACTTTTGTATTCGAGCAGTGCCCATATCACAGCTCCCAACACAAATTATCTCGTGGCCTATTCTTGTCCCAGAATCAAAACCGCTTGAAGGAATTAATGTGAGCAAAGATTTTTTGATTGCAAGATACTTAGATAATTGTTCCTCCGAAGTATTGTTGTTTACACACCAAGGAATTTCCAAAGGTCAACTTGCACTGCCTCTTTTTAGCACCTGTCCTGGAATAAAGGCGCGCGCCCAAGAACAAGAATTTTTTTACGCACAAGTTGGGTTTGTGACTGCAAAGAAGATTTATTCAGTAGACCAAGGAAAAACAACAGTGTGGAGACAAACAGAAAATATTTTTAATCCAGAAGAGTATGATATCAGTCAACAGTGGGCAAATTCAAAGGATAAAACACGCGTGCCTTTTTTTGTTGTCAAACCAAAAAAAACTCAAACACCTGCACCTACAATACTTACAGGGTATGGCGGGTATGGAGTTTCTGTGCCTCCATATTATCTTGCGCAGATAAAACCCTGGCTTGATCAAGGAGGAATCTTTGCTCTTGCAAACATCAGAGGAGGAGGAGAATTTGGCAAAACATGGCATGACCAAGGAACATTGTCCAACAAGCAAAACACATTCAATGATTTTATTGCAGTAGGAGAACAGCTCATGAAACAAGGAGCTGCAAGCACGTTGGGCATTATTGGAGGAAGCAATGGTGGACTTACAGTTGGAGCGTGCATGACTCAACGACCAGATTTGTTCAGTGCCGTCGTATGTCAAGTGCCAGTGCTCGACATGTTTCGGTATCCAAGATTTCTTATTGCAGCACGCTGGGTGCATGAATGGGGTGATCCAGAACAACCAGATGAATTTGGATGGCTCAAACACTGGAGTCCATACCACAATGTCAAACAAGGAATAGAATATCCTCCCGTACTTTTTACGACAAGTACACATGATACACGTGTCCACCCACTTCACGCCCGCAAAATGACTGCAATTCTGCAACAAACCAACACCTGTCATCCAGTACTTTTACGAACTCAACAAGATGCAGGACACGGACCAGGTTCAGGACTTACACTTATGCTGCAAACACAAGCAGATGTACTTGCATTTTTCACAGCACAACTCTGCGAAAAAAAAGAGTGAAACAAGAGCCAACCCTTTTTTTGGCGAGCAAACCTTTAAATAGCATTAGACTGACAATTTTTGGTATGACTGATGAAGGAAGTAGTGTAATTGCCCCTGATCATTCCCATGCAATTTCTGGCGCACTGCCTAGCGATCAAAGCACTACGCAAGCTGCATCACGTGTTCTGCCCGTACGCTCCTCAGTTCAATCCACACGAATAACAAAACTCGTGCTTGATGGATTCAAAAGCTTTGGCAAACGCACAGAACTTTTACTTGGCGAAGACTTTAATGCAATACTAGGGCCTAATGGCTCAGGAAAAAGCAATGTGTTAGATGCGCTCTGCTTTGTCTTAGGTAAATCAAGCAGCAAGCAGCTCAGAGCAGAAAAAAGCTCAAACCTTATCTACAATGGAGGCAAGACAAAAAACCCTTCAAAACAAGCAGAAGTAAGCATTTGCTTTGACAATTCCAACAACACATTTCCTCTATCAGATGATGAAGTAAAGCTTAGCAGAATTGTTGGCTCAGATGGAACAAGTAAGTACAAAATAAATGGCAAAACACGCACGCGACAAGAAGTACTTGAAATGCTTGCAGCAGCACGCATAAATCCTGACGGGTACAACATCATTCTGCAAGGAGACATCATACGATTGGTTGAGATGAGTCCTACAGAACGACGCATGATTATTGAGGAAATCGCAGGTATTTCAACGTATGAAGAAAAAAAACAACATGCCCTAAATGATCTGCAAAAAGTTGAGGAAAAACTCAGCCAGGCAGGCATCATACTCAGAGAACGTGAAGGATTTTTGAAAGACCTCAAAAAAGACAGAGATCAAGCAATTACCTACAAACACCTTCTTGATGAGCTCAAAACATACAAAGCAAGTTATTGTAATCAGAAAATGGAAAAAAAGAAAAAAGACCAGCAAAGTCTTGAACAAAAAACAAGTGTGTACAGAGAAAATATTGCGCGTAGCACTTCACGAATACAAACCCTGCGCCAAGAGATACTGCTTGGCCGAGAGAGGATTAAACAATTGTCTCAAGAAATTGAGCAAAAAGGTGAAGTAGAACAAGTGTGCATGCAAAAAGAACTTGAACAACTACGCATTGATATTGCAACAGACCGCACAAAAGCACAGGCATTCAGCCTTGATGCACAAAAAGCAGGACAGCGCATCAAACAACTTCAGCAAACCAAAAAAACTCTTGAAGAAGCACACCTTCAAATAAAAAACCAACACCAAGAGATTACGCAAACTAAAAAGGTAGTTCACAACCAGCTCAATGAACTCACAAGTGCAATCGCAGCATTCAAAAAACGCAATGCCCTTGGCGAAGAAACCAACACCTTAGAACAAGAAATAACACTGTTGGATCAAACAAGCGAAACACTTCAAAAAGAACTTCAACAGCTCAGAGAACAACAACAAACCTTGCTCAGAGAAAAAGACAAAATAGAATTCCAACTTCAAACCATTGATGAACAAATCGCGAAAGTGCAACATCTTGAAGATGAAAACAAAGAAGAAGTAAGTCTGCTCAAAAAGAAAAAAGACCAGTTCAAAAAGCTCATCCTTGAACTTAATGAACTGCTTAATACGGACAGTAAGCATGCAGCAGAACTTGCGCACAGCAGACAACGCGTAGTACAACTCAGAGAACACGCTGCTAAACTAGAGATTAAACACTCCAGCGTCCAAGACCAAATCGCAGAAAACATTGCAGTAAAAAAAGTCTTGGAAAACAAAAACCAGCTTGGAGAAATTTACGGTACAGTCGCAGAACTAGGACAGGCAGACAAAGAATACGCCCAAGCACTCGAAGTTGCCGCAGCACAAAAACTCCAAAGCATTGTTGTTGAAGATGATAAAACTGCCGCAAACTGCATTAAGTTTTTGAAAAAAAACCAGTTTGGCATAGCAACATTTTTACCACTCAACAAAATACGGCCTGTTGTCAGCCGCGAAGAAACTAAAAAATTACTTAATGAAAAAGGAGTGCGTGGCATGGCAATAGACCTCATTGAGTTTGACCCAAAATTCAGAGCAGTCTTTAGTCATGTCTTTGGCAACACTCTTGTTGTTGATACTATAGAAATTGCCAGAAAAATTGGTGTTGGCACCACGCGAATGGTCACTTTGGAAGGAGATTTATGCGAGCCTTCAGGCGCAATGATTGGCGGTTATCGTCACAAAAAAATAGCAGGATTTAAAGAAAAAGGACTTGCTGACGAACTCACTTGCGCCAATAATGAAATTGCTGCTCTTGATACCAAAATCCAGCGTTTAGAAGAAAGCAGAAAAGATCATGATGAACAAATAACACGATTACGCGAAGTAAAAGCGAACCTTGAAGGCGACATCATCAAAACAGAAAAATCACTTCATCTTGAAACCAGCGACCTTGATGCAAACCAAAAATACAAACAAGAACTCCAACAACAGCATGCTGTTGCAGAAAAAGAACTTTCCAGGTTTGAAGACTTGGTCAATGAAAAAACTCAGGCATTGACTGGCCTTAAAATAAAAAAACAAGAGTTACGAGAAAAACTAAGTCAAATTAGAAATCCAACCATTCTTGCAGAACTCAATGCGTATGAACAAAAAAACAAAGAACTCACAGAACAACGCATAACTTTAGATGCAGAACTAAAATCCATTGTCCAACGTATAGAATCAGGAGCACAAGAATTAACCAACGCTACGACGGTTATTGAGTCAATTCATCAAGAGCAAAAACTTGCCAAAGAATCAGAGGTACAACTCACTAATAAGGTCACTGAACAAGAAACACGTGCGCATGCTAAAGACCAAGAACTTGCTCAATTTTATGCACAATGCAAACACTTATTTGAGCAACGTAATGTGCTCTCAGACACAATTACTAACATAGAAAATCAAGTTTTCAAACAAGAAGAACACTGTCGTAAAGAAGAATTTGAGCTCAACCTCCACGCAGTCCAAGAAGCAAGCATTAATGCAGAACTCGCAGGCTTGCAATCAGAATACCAACAATACGAAGGAGTTGTGCTGGATACCAAAAAAACTGAAGAGCAACTCAAGACTGCCATGGTCACTTGTGA
>JAHFOI010000042.1 GCA_023266895.1 Candidatus Woesearchaeota archaeon | reverse complement strand
TATTATAGTGCCACCAGCACCTCCTCCAGCAGGATAGGCATTTGCACTACCTGCACGCTGCCATGAACCTCCAGCACCACTTGATCCATCAGCACGCACACTTCCTTCAATAGAAAGCAAATTTGCACTTACATACACTGCTCCACCACCAGTTCCTCCACCACTTGAGCACTGCCCACCACCACCACCTGAACCAAGCATGAGCTTACCCTGCCCTCCTGTGTTTTGCCCTCCTGCTCCAGAAAGACTAACAGTACATGATGAGCCAAGCCCTCCTCCAGGACCGTTCCCATTAAGTCCATAATTAACTCGAGGACAATGACCATCACACTGACCACTACCTGCACCACCACTAAAACCAGCAAATGACACATCAAGACTTCCCTGAACCTGAGTTGCGGTATTTGCGAAAAAAGCCAACACACCACCTTTTTTTCCATCAAATGCCGGCGCAGTAAGACTTGTTCCAAAAGGTACATTTACTGTGGTGTATTGCGGCACACGAACAATTTGTGTTTGAGCTGCAACATATGCTTGCTGAACTCCAGAACTAAGCAGAATCACAAATTCATGCTCACGCTTTTGATTAGTTTGCGATGTTGTGTTTACCACAGTGGTAAATTCATAGCCACCTGTAAACGTGTTAAGAATAAGTAAAACATCACCTCCAGCAACCCCAAAATCTTCACGAAGTGTTATGATACGCGTACTAACTCCCAGGTCTATACTAGGTGTTGTGTACTTGTTAATAATCATTGACTGACTTGATGCAATAAAACTTCCATCCTTACCAGACCCCAGACTCGTAACTTGAGCACAGCCTGTTGCATTTGCTCCACCAAACCACTGCCCAAGCTGAACTGCACGACCAGTAAGTGTATTAGGTTCACACGCAATCAACACTGTACTGAGCATGAACAATACTATGTAAATGCTATAACGCATAGTCCCCTCTTTTTTAAATGAATCAGAAGACAAGGTATTTAAATATAACTCAAAATACTATAACTACGCCGTCGCAGCCCAAAAAAATAGACCCTCACCAGAAGCGCGCCAACACCAACGCATAATTTTCTTCTTTCCCCTCCCCCCAAAAAAAAGCACATCATAAGGTTTTTAAACAAGTTCTCATTCCAGAAAATATCCAATGACGAAAAACGGAAACTCTGATACAAGGGTTGATAGTCTTGTGTATTCATACGCTGCTGATGCAGGTGGCTTAGAAGAAGAAAATCGTTTTTTGAAAGAAAGCGTTGTAAATCTTGAGCACGAACTCGAGAAATTCAAGCGCACACCATTGATTTTGTGCGAAGTTCGCGATATTATTGACCAACACGCCCTTGTTCGTTTGCCCAACGGCAATGAGTTTTTAGTTGAAGTAGCACACGAACTACACCCCCTCCGCCCAGGTGACGGCGTGCTTGCTGAACAAAAAAATTTAACAATTATCAAAAAAGTCAATTCATGCAAACGCTTTGATGTTGAGCGCTTTGTTATTTTAGAGCGACCCACAACTTCCTGGAAAGATATTGGTGGTTTAAAAGAACAAGAACAAGAAATCCGTGAAGTAATTGAACTACCACTCACCCAACCAGACTTGTTTAAAGAAGTCGGCATTTATCCACCAAAAGGCATTTTACTCTACGGCCCACCAGGCACTGGCAAAACACTCCTTGCAAAAGCAGTCGCAAACTCCACAAATAGCACGTTTATTCAAGTTGTGGGTTCTGAACTTGTACAAAAGTTTATTGGCGAAGGCGCAAAACTTGTCCGCGAAATTTTTCAGCTCGCCCGCGAAAAAGCACCAAGCATTATCTTCATTGATGAACTTGATGCAATTGGCGCAACACGCATGGATGTAGGCACGTCTGGCGAACGCGAAGTACAACGCACATTTATGCAACTCCTTGCAGAAATTGACGGGTTTAAACCATTAGATAATGTTAAAATTATTGGATGCACAAACCGCAAAGACATTCTAGACCCCGCAATTGTACGACCAGGAAGACTTGACCGCTTAATTTACGTGCCAGTACCTGATGTTGCTGAACGCAAAGAAATTTTCAAAATACACAGCTCACGAGTTGGGTTTGAGAAAAAAGTCGATCTTGACCTCATCAGCCAGTCCATGGAAGGATTTAGTGGCGCTGAAATTCGTTCAGTAGTCACAGAAGCAGGATATTTTGCAATACGCGACAGTCGCCGTCGAGTAACAGAAAAAGATGTTCTTCGCGCAATAGACAAAATACGCGGCACAGAAACAAACACTGACTACATGAGCATGTTTGGATAACAAAAACTCGCTACGCGGAGCTATCCACGGTTTTACGCTCCTCTCCACACAGCGAGTTTTTGGGATTAAAAATTTCGCACTAAAGTGCGAGGTTTTAGACCCTGCGAAATTTTTAATAACACTCACTAACTATTTTTCTTACAAACAATAATTAATCGTGCTCGGTCTTCCAATTGTCGTCATTACATAACTCTGTTGGGATTCAGTTCGTCATTGCACGAGTATATCAACACAAATCCGGTATTCTCTTGGCTTTGTTTGCGCAGTACGAGTTATCTGAATAAGCTTGCACTTTTTGAATCTTGCGCATTGCTGTAACACCGCTTGAGCTTTGCTGGCAAATTGTTTTTCTTTCGCAAATACATACACGTGTAACATAGTTCCTTTTTTAGCTACCGCAAGAGCTGTTTGTAAATAACGCGTGCTGGTTTTAGGCAATGGCATGACAACCCGATCAAACAGACCAAGCCCAGGCACTACTTTTGATACACTGCCTTTGTAAAAAGAAATATGCGCAAGCTTGTTTGCAGCTCTGTTTTTGATGGCATACTTGTGCGCAGAAGGATTGAGTTCTACACCAACAACTTCACCTGCAGCACTATGCTTACCTATCACCAAACAATACGGACCAATTCCTGAAAACATAACCAACACTCGCTCATTTGTTTTCACAAGTCGCGCAATGCGCATACGCTCAGTACCTGTACGCGGACTAAAATAACACGTATGCACATCAAGATGAAATGTAAGCCCCCATTCTTTGTGAACAGTAACATATCGCTTTTCTCCAGCAAGAATGATGAGCTTTTGCGTTCTGTGCTTTCCAGAATGCGCACCTACTTTTTTTGCCACAACTTTAATGAACGGATTTATTGCACGCACTGCACTTGCAATTATTTTTTGCTTTTTTATCAAAACACGCGGTACATCAATGATTGCTATATCACCAATAAGATCCTGCGCAGTACGTAGTTTATCACGCTCAGCAGTGGTCAACTTTTTTGCAAGCAGTTCTTTAAGAGAGCTCATGAGAAGTAAGCACTCAACCCAGTTTGGTTTTTTGGCCGTTTGAGCAGCGATTGCAGTGTTGCTTGCACGCGCTCTTTGCTAAAATCATGTTCATCAACAAGAAAACGCTGAAGTTCATCAGGAGATAATTGTACCACAGGAATTTCTAGACCTGAATCAATTGGTATGTGCATAATGGTGTCATAAACTTGCTGCCAAGGCACTAGCTGGGTTGCACTCCACTGCACATTTGTGAAAAGATCTTCAGGAGACATGTTTTTTTTGATGAACGCAAGAGCTTTTTTTGGACCTATGCCTTTTATGCCACCATAATTAAAATCTGTACCAACAAGCATAGCAAGCAACGCAAGCTGTTCTTGACGTATTCCTAAAGCGGTGAGGTTTTCTTGCAAATCAATACGCACTGGATTGACTGTGATTGTTCCTTTACCATGAATTTTTTTCCTTCTCCCTACAATGCTTAGATTTTGTATCACTCGCGGAGCTCCATACACCAAAGCATCATAATCTTGACTTGCAACAGCCCATGCAATACCTTGGCGCACCAGTAATGCACACTGCGCTTCAGCTTCACTCGGCGCCTGCACACAAGGTATGCCAAGCAGTGTAAGAAGTTTTTTTGCATCATTCAACATATCTTTTGTAAGTGTTGTTGTACGCGCAGCATACTTACGCATGGCATCAGTATCTTGCCGTTCCTGAGCATCCTGATATTCCTCGCGCGCATCAGCTTTTATGCCTGCACGTCGCTGAATTTCTTGCTGTTTAAGCCCGGGCGGTGTTCCATCAAACACGAAAATAAGTTTAGCACCATGCTCAAGCAAGGCTGTTGTTCTATGAAACAAACCTATTAAGTGTGACGTGACATGCCCCTTGCTATCAGTAAGATAATTGCCATCAGGAGCTCGTATGGTTGTGAGAAATTGAAATAGCATATTAAAAGCATCAACCGCAATTGTTTTCCCCGCAAGCTCATCAAGAGTTAGTTCATGCCTGATAAGAAGATCTCTAATATTAACTCCCAAGAGACACCTGCTGAAAAATAATAGTTTGTAATTGCGCAAGGTACATGCTTGCAGGCTTAGTGAGCTCTCCAGTGGCTAACATAATAAGCGGAAGCTTATGAAGTTGCGCGCTCACAAATGCACGACTAATATCTGCTTCAGCTATTTTTTTCTTGTTAACAGCATAACAAAAATACGTCAAAGGCCCCAATGAAGAAGGCACATTAAGAGTGAACTCATATTCCTTATTCTTTTTCACGAGAAACGCCTGCTTAATCGCAATTGTATGGTTTGTGAAGTATCGCTGAAGACTTGAAAGAAATACATCATCAAGAGGCAGGGGTTCCTGTGTTTTTTCTGCTGGCTGCACTTCTAAAGATATTGCCTGAGCAGTGCCAGATAGAGGTGCTGAAACCATAATTACTGGCGGCGAATGCATGCCCGATGATTCTTCTTTCTCAGACGTGTGAATTACTGCAGGAAGCTGTGGTATTGGAAGAATTGTTTGTTTTGTATTTTTTTTTCGTTCACGCTTTGGTTTTTCTGCTTGAGCTTGATCTGAAGCCTGCACAATACCCAGCTCTTTTTTTATGAGCTGCTCTGCATCAGCATCTGAAACCGCAAACCACTTCCAAAAGATTTCTGTCGTGTTATTATGATGCACTTCAAGAGGTATTGCAAAATCTTTAAGTGTTTTCAAACCAACACGTGCAAGCGGTTCCTGACTGCTCTCACGAAGTATTTTTTTTTGCTGCAAAAGCTCAGCTGTTTTTTTATCTTTTTCATTCAGTGCATACAAGTACTTCAAAAGCTGCTCTTCCTGCCCTGGAATATAATACAATGGCCCACTACCCACCTTGAGGTATGATACTTTGAGCAAACCTTTATCAGTCATTTCTGAAAGCATTGCTCCAGCAAGGGTGCTATTCGTCATGAGCTCTTTTGCAATAACCAAAGGCTGTGACGGACCCCGAAAACGTATGACTGAAAGCACTTTTTCGCGATATTCCATAAAAAAGACGAGCAGAACGGGTTATTTATAGGTTGTGCTAATCTTTAAATATTGCCTTGAAACTGAGCACAGTTGCAAAAGAAAAAGTAAAGAAAAAAAATACCACAATACCATTCAATTGAAACGGGGTGTATACATGAAAGAATCTGGAAAAAATGACTCAAATACAAATGAGTGCAGTGAAAGCGAATGCCTGAACAAGGAATGCATAGGAGCCTGCGAGAATAGCGACTACTGCGAAATGAGCGGTATGATGTTGTGCCTTGCAGATAAAGCATGGGAACAGCTCATGATGGAAAAAATGAAGCAGGTCTGGGACAAACAACGAAGCGCAAACATGCTCAAAGCTGCTGAAGCCTCAGTCAAACACAGCATGGCAGTCTGGATGGCAAAAATGACCGCACAAGACATGACTGCAGGAGCCTCCAAAGAAGAAATTGCAAAATTCAAAGAAGAACTAGAAGCAGCATTCAAAAGCTGAAAACATAATGAACTTTGTGAGAAATTATTTCTTTTTTTATTTTTTTGGTTCTTAATCAACATCACTGCCTACAATCAATATTTTACGGCTTTATCCAGCCACAATCCCAATAACTAACATCACCTTCATCATCAACAATTGCTATCAAAAGCTTTTTCTTTGTGGAGTGTGCCACCCTATTTTTTGCAGCAAAATCATGCCACGTCATACGTGTTGATTCATCAACCGCAAACACCACCCAGCGAGCGTGATCCTCTCCTGGCTTTATACCACGATCATACACGCGAAAATCTGCACCAAACTTAAGGGCTGTTTTCACAACATACCCCCGAACTCTAAGATCATGATACACTGCATACGCTGTCCAGAACTGTACGTGCCCTTTCGTGACTTGTTTCACAAACTGCTCGCGCGTAACACTTACTGATTTGCTGTTTACCAACTTGAGTTTTTCTGTATCAAGCAAGTACAATGCCTCAAAATTAGAAAGTTGCAGCCTTCCATCAGCAAGCAACGCGCCAAATACATGCTGATCATACAGCAACTTTGCTTCATTACTATTTTCTGTCAAGATGCGTTGCTGTGCAAGAACTGCAGTGATGGCCATGCGTGTACAAGGCTAACAAACCTTTTTAAATGTATCCTCTGTATACCTACCTCATGGAAATCACGTTTCTCGGCACGAGTTGTATGAAACCAACAAAAGAACGCAATCCCTCAGCAGTTTTTTTAACACACAAAGACGAAGGCTTATTGTTTGATTGTGGAGAAGGAACGCAACGACAGTTTTCCATTGGTGGCTTAAAAATCACGAAAATAACTCGCTTGTTCATTAGTCACTGGCATGGCGACCACGTGCTTGGCATCGCAGGCCTTATCGCAACATTAGGAGCCAGCGAATATACTGGAACCCTGCACGTATATGGCCCGCAAGATACAACTGAACGTCTAGGATTATGGTTTAAAGCAATACCCTTTGACCATGGCATCAACCTAAAAGTACATGATATTGAGAAAGACGGTATTTTTTTGGAAACTGAAGAATTTACTGTAGAAGCACGCGCATTAAAGCATCGCGTGCCCTGCATTGGTTTTGCATTTGTGGAAAAAGATCGCCGAAGAATGAACATGACTGCAATGAAAAACCTTGACATCCCTCAAGGAGCATTATGGGGGCAATTACAAGAAGGAAAAACAGTAACCTGGAAAGGTAAAAAAATAAGTCCAGAAGAAGTTACCACACTTGTGAAAGGCAAAAAAGTTTCATATGTCACTGACACCCTCCTTGTGGAAAATTGTTATCGTCTCGCAGAAGATGCAGACCTTCTTATTTGTGAAGCACCACACACCTCTGAACTCAAAGAAAAAGCTGAAGAATACATGCACTTAACAGCACGTGATGCAGGTCAGATTGCAAGCAGAAGTGATGTGAAAAAACTCGTGCT
>JAHFOI010000012.1 GCA_023266895.1 Candidatus Woesearchaeota archaeon | reverse complement strand
CTATTCTAGTCGGATACCCCGGGGCTCTGCCCCGATTGGGAGCTTTATTTTTTATGGAAAGTTATGTTGGTTTACTCTTTTCTTTTTTTGTAGGCTTGCAACTTTTTATACTTTTTGAAACGAATTTTTATGACGAAGCATATGCTTGCTGTTGTGATAAGAAATCCTGTGAAAAGAAACATTTTTTCTTGTTGCTGTACTACGCGTGTTGTTTCTTCTGTAAGTCCTTTGAGTATTTCTGCAGCATAATTAGCTGCAGGTTCTGTGCGTGGTTCTTCAACTTCTGGAGGTGGTGTTTCTCCAGGTTTTCTTTTTTCTCCAGTAACTGCAAAGTAGGAAAATCCTGGTGTGTTTGCTGCGTATTGGTATTCTTTTTTTGTTGAGCCTATGAGTGTTGTCGGAATTTTTTCCCACTTATTTTTTTGGTAATGTTGCAAAATAACTTTCTTTTCATTAATGTTTTCTTTGGTAATCCATGATTTTTCTACATCAAACTTGATGGTGGCTGAGGAAATTTTGCGTACATCAACGCTTGTTTTTATGTCAAGATATTTATATGTAGGCAGTTCTGGTTCGGTGGTAATATCTTTTGGTTTGTTTGAGTGTGATGTAACTTGTACTGGAGGATTTTGTTGACTTCTGCGTTCTGAAGTGCTTGCTTCAGTACTTAAGAAGAGAGTAACTTCACTCACTTCTTCATTTTTGAGTGTTGTGGTGAGAACTTCTTTAAATTCTGATGTTGCGGATTGCGTTTGGATGGGCGTTGGTGTTTTTTGTGCAGTGCTTGTTGAACTAGTTGCTATTGAACTAATTGATGAACTTGAACTTCCACCACCACCCCCACCTCCTCCGCCGCCTCCGCCACCACTCCCTCCTCCGCTACCACTAGACCCTCCAGAACTACTTTCGGGCAGAGCGTTTATTGTTATACTGAACTGTCGTGTGTTGCTCGTGCAGGCATCTCGTGCAGTGATTGTTATTGTATGTGTTCCGGCTTGGCTATTGGTTGGCGTGAAAGAAATCAGTCCACTTGCACTATTAATCTCAAAAAGAGTTGTGTCATCAGTGTAGGTGAGTGTATCACTATCCTCATCAGTGGCAATCACTTGTAACTGAAATGTTGCTGCAGCAAAAATTGTTGTGTCAGCAATTGGGAAGACAAGTGGTTGGTGTGTTACACAGTATCGTATAATTCCTTCTGCAGCAGCGTTGCCTGTGATGTCTTGAATGCTAGTGAGCAAGGATATGTTTCCACTTATAACTATCATAAATACTATTGTTGTCAAAAGCATTGTTGTTTTTTTAAGAGAAACTGAACTGTGTGTATTCTGTTCATTTTTCTTTTTAAATATCAAGAAAAATATGAGTAGTGTTATTGCAATAATGATCGCTGCTCCAGTGAGGATTTTATTTTGTTTTGAAAATAAGCTTCGGGACAAAATTTCTTGTTGAAGCAGTTCTTGTGTTGGCTTTTCTGGATGCGGTGTTGTTAGTTGTTTCTTATTTCCACTTTCTTGAGCTGGCGCTGTTGGTTGAGGTGTTGTTCTATTCTGAAGAGTTGTTGTTTTCTCTTGAGTTATAGTTGATGGCTGTTGTGAAACTTCTGGTGGTGCAGTTGAGACTTCGTGTCTTCCTTGTTTTCCACTGTGTGCGCGGTTTTGTAATTGTGTGTTTGAATCTGGTTGAATGGTGAGTGTAAACGTGGCAGATGTACTGCTGCATAAATCAGAAGCAGTTATTGTGATGGCATGGTTTCCTTCTTGTCCAGTAACTGGTGTGAAGCTAATGCTTCCTGTGTTTGTGATATCAAACAGGGCGCTGTCATCTGTATAAAAAATTGTATCGCCATCATCATCAGTGGCGTTTGCTTGGAACAGGAACTGTGTGCCTACGTTTGTGGTTTGGTCAGGTATTGCGGTGAGGTGTGGTGGTTTGGAGTTGCAAATAATAACTGAACTAACCCCTCCAGTTATTTTGTGGAGTTCTGAACTAATGACGAGAAGGTTTCCAAGAAGAAGTATTGATGCTATGAGAAAAATAAAAATAAGGTTTTTCTTGTACCGCATACTATGTGCACAAAAAATCAAGTATATAAGTCTTTACGCTTCTATCATTTCTATTTGTTGAGAATACCCCGCAGCTTGCGGCGACTGGGACTTAAATATTGTTGGTTACGGGGGTATTATCAACATTGAAAACTCCTACTCTAGTTATAGATACCGCTCCGAGCCAACAGGCGAGGATTGCGAGCCGCAGCGAGCAACCCTTTGGGAGGATAGGAGTTTTCATTTCGATATTCAATCCTTCAGGCAGACTCACGCAGTGGTGTTCGTAGCCTGAAGTTGAATGTGTTAAAATAAGTAATTATGCTTCTATCATTTCTATTTCGATATTCAATCCTTCAGGTATGGGTACTCGCATGACCATACGTAATGCGCGTTCGTCTAAGCCTAAATCAATGAGTCGTTTGTGCACGCGCATTTCAAAGCGTTCCCATGTTGCGCTTCCTGATCCACAGGGTGTGCGTCTGCTTGCAACTTTTAAGTGCTTGGTTGGCAAAGGTACTGGTCCACGTATGTCAACTCCTGTTTTTTCCGCAATCTCTTTGATGTGCGAACAGATTTGATTGAGTTTGTCTATATTTGCACTTGCCAGTTTGATTCTTGCTTTTTGCATGGTAAAAAAATAAAACCGCGATGTTTACATCGCTTTTTTAACGAGATTTGTGCACATACCTGCGGCAACTGTGGCTCCTGAGTCTCTGATTGCGAATCTGGCAAGCTGTGGTATGTCTGCCTTTTTCTCAATCACGAGTGGCTGCATTGGCTTGATTTGCACGATTGCTGCGTCGCCGTTCTTAATAAAGTCTGGGTTTTCAGCAAGTGTTTCGCCTGTTGCAGGGTTGAGCTTTTTCTTGATCGCGGTTATTTGGCATGCGATTTGTGCAGTGTGGATGTGGAACACTGGTGTGTAGCCTATGGTGATGACTGTGGGGTGGTTGAGCACGATGATTTGTGCTTCAAACTCTGTTGCCACAGTTGGCCAGTTGTCGGTGTGTCCAATAACATCGCCTCGTGTGATGTCTTGTTTGGTCATGCCTCTGATGTTAAAGCCAATGTTGTCTCCGGGTTCTGCTTGCTGCAGTTGTTCGTGGTGCATTTCTATGGTTTTGACTTCGCCAGTAATGCCTTTGCCTTCTCTACCGGGTACTGCAACGACTTTGTCGCCGACTTTGACAATGCCTGTTTCTACTCTTCCGACTGGCACGACGCCTATGCCAGTGATGTTGTACACGTCTTGCAATGGCAGTCTGAGTGGTAGGTTTGTTGGTTTTTCTGGAGCAGTTAAGTTGTCTAATGCTTCAAATAATGTTGGTCCTGTGTACCATGGCATTTTGTCTGATTTTTTCGCAATATTTTCTCCTAAGTAGCTTGCAAGTGGTACGAATTGTACTTTGTCAACTTTGAAGCCAACGCTTTGCAAGAGTGTTGAGGCTTCTTTTTTTGCTGCTTCAAACTTTGCTTGGTCGTACTTGTTTAAGTCCATTTTGTTGCATGCCACAATGAGTTGTGTGATGCCAAAGGTTCGTGCGAGGAATGCGTGTTCTTTGGTTTGTGCTTGCACTCCTTCTGAGCCTATGACGAGCACTGCTGCGTCTGCTTGGCTTGCGCCGGTAATCATGTTTTTAATGAAGTCTCGGTGTCCTGGTGCGTCAATAATGGTGAAGTCAAATTTTGGTGATGTGAATTTTTTGTGGCTGAGGTCAATGGTAACTCCTCGTTCTCGTTCTTCTTTGAGGTTGTCCATGACGAATGCAAATTCAAATCCGCCTTTTCCGAGTTCTTCTGCTTTTTCTTTGAGCTTGCGCATGCTTTGCTCATCAACATTGCCAGTGTCAAATAAGAGTCTGCCGACGGTTGTTGACTTGCCGTGGTCTACGTGACCAATAAAGACTATGTTTAAGTGTGGTTTTCCTTTTGCCATGATAATACCCTCCGTATGAGTATTCTTTGAACCTGAAACAAAGGCTGTGTTTTTAAAGCTTGCTGAAAAAATCAGCAAGCATTCCGAATCGCAATGAGGACAGTTGCTGAATCAAGAGATTTCTGAGCAGTGGCATTCTGTTAAAAAATTACTGGTTTGCAGTTGCAGTGAAGGTAAGTGTTGTTGAGCGTGTGCCTTTTGCCATGTTTTTTGGCAGGAGCATCATGACATAGGTTGCAATCGTGTCACTTGATTGAGTGTAGTCCATTCCTTGACCAAGGATTGTTGAGGTGCATACGTTTTGTGTTGTTGCATTTGGTTGGATTGAATAGTTTGCAGGGTAGCTTCCCGTGCATGAGCCTGCTTCGTTGTCCACGAATTTGAGTCGTGCGTCAGGGCTTGTTCCGCCGAGCCAGCTGCTGACGCTTTGGTTTGCTGCAACAGTGATGTTCACAAATGTGTCGCCTGTGTTGTTGATAGTGATGTTGGTGTTGACAATCCATGCTGCAGTGGTGTTTATCCATGCTGTTGCAGAGGTGTATGCTGTTTCGCTCGTCACATTTGCAGTGTTATTTGATTCATTGACATAGCCTGAACCAAAATTAACATCTCCAGAAAGTGTGACTGCAACATTGGTGACTGCAGTGATGTTTACCTGTCCTGTGCCGCTGGTTGCTGCGCCAGTGATCAATGCAAGTCTTCCAACTTCATTGGTGAGGTCTAGTCTGAAAACAGTCATGCTGGTAATTAAGATGAGGAATGCAAACAAAAGTAAAAACGTGGTGTTATGATTTTTCATGAGTAATAGTTTCTTTTTTTAGGAGTATATAATGCTTATCATTGGTTTGCGGTTGCGGTGAATGTAAGTGTTGTGCTGCGTTGTCCTGTGGCAAGGTTGTTTGGCAAAAGCAGTTGAACATTCATCATGATTTCGTCGGAGAGGTCATAAAAATCAAGTCCTGTGCCTTTGGTTGTTGAAGTGCATACTGCTTGTTCTGTTGTGTTAATTTGGGGTTGTTGGGTGTTGTATGTTCCTGTGCAGCTGTTATTTTCATTGTCTCCAAAAAATGCGCGTGCATCTGGGCTCGTGCCACCTATCCATGCTGCAACGCTTTGGTTTGCGCTGAATGTGACATTCAAATAAGTATTTCCTGTATTATTGAGGACCATTTTTGTCGTGCTATAATTCCATGCTTCGCTGGTGTTGATCCAGCCGCTGCTTCTGTTGTAGGTTATGTTGCTGGTGATGTTTGCTGCGGCAAAAGATGAATTAATGTATCCTGAACCAAAGTCTATATTGCTGGAAACGCTTATTGCGACATTTGTTGTAGTTGTGAGATTCACATAACTTGTGCCACTTGTTATAGCTCCTGCCAAAAGAAATTCGGCAGGTAATACTTGGTCAACTGAGAGTATTTGTTGGATGCTGAGGGTGATGCTTACACTGAAAAAAATAAGCGCGCCAAAGAGGAGAATTTTGTTTTGTTTCACAATGCTTTTTTTAGTGTACTTGTATAAATAGATTAGCTTTGTGTTGGCTTGTGGTTAAACTTTTTTGAATAGTACAACAATATTTCCTGAATATTTTCCTGGTTTTGCATCACCTGGAGGGTTGACTGTAATGTTGATTTCTTGTTTTTGGTGGGGTGCAAGCAGGAAGTCTGATGGTGTGGTGAAGGTCATCCAGTGTGTGAAGCTTGTGTGAGGATATGCTGATACGCGGATTGTTTCATTTAAGTAATTGTATGCAACAAGTCCGCTTTTTGATTCAAACCCTGGGTGAATCATTCCAAAATGCACCTCTCCTTTTCGTATGCCTAGTCCTCCGCCTTGTGTTGCATCTGCGATGGTGATATCAGTAGGGTAGTCAAATACTGCAATGATATTCATGCGAATGTAAATCCAGCTTCCTAATGCAATAACTGCCAACACAAAGAGTGCAATAATTAAGTATGTTTTTTTTGGGTTGTGCTTTTTCATGGTATTTTCCCTTTTTTTTAGTTTCTTTTTCGGTAATGCATCAAAATAAGTGCTATGATGAGTGCAAGTATAATAATTCCGCTGATGATTCGAACTATGGTCTTTCCAGTAATTGATTCTTTTTGTGCACCTGTGGGTAGTGGTGCAGGTTGTTCTGGTGCAGGCAGTAATTTTTCTTTGGTATTTTCTGTAAGTAAAAGTGTTCCGTCTGCTTTGCTGGTGTACGTTTGGCTTCCATCACTAAAACTAAGGCTAATCTCACTGCTGTATGTTCCTAGTTCAAGAGCTGTAGTGTCTAAGAATGCTTTGAGTTGTTTTTTTCCCAGTCCTGGAATTGTTTTTTCTGATGCAGTCATGCTCGCAACAGTATTTCCTTGTTTTTTGATAGTGATGTCTGCAAACAAGTTTTCAAGTGGTGAAGGCCAGTCGCTTTCCACACTAAAATAAAAAGGAATTGTTCCTCCTTTTTGAGCAGTGCTTGTGAGCTCACTTACGTGAAGGTTTAGTGTTCCTATTTTGAATGTTTTGTTAATACGCGTGCTCTTCTCAGCGTAGGTGATTGTTGCAAATGCAACGTGTGCTCCTTTGGTATTTTTAGCAGGAGTCCATGTTGCAGTGAGTGTTTTAGTTTGGTCTTTGTCAAGTTTTGTGGTTTCAAGAGGTATGCTGTATACTTTATTTGAAAGGTCTGTGCTTGCATAAATTTCTATGCTGGTTTTTATTTCAGTAATGTTTTCATCGCCCCAGTTGTACAAATTAAGTGTTAAAGGTACTGGCTGCCCTTCTTTTGCACTGATGGGAAGAAATGTTGCATACACGTATTTTCCTTGAGATTTGAGAAAAATCTTAAATGGTGCACGGACTGCGCCAAGGGCCACAATTCCTCCAGATCCTTCTGGTTTTCCTTGGGTTACGTAGAGTGAAAACTCATGATTTCCTGGTTCTATTTCTTCTTGAGGGTAGACTGCTTTAATTTTTACTTCTTTTTGTTCATTTGGTTCAAGGGGTATGTCTGTTCTGTCCAGAGTAATGTACTTGAGGAGTTTGTCTTCTTTTTTTGGTATTGCAGGATCTTCGTCTGGCGCGCGCCATGGCAAGAACAAGAGGGTAGCAACTTGAGGAAAGGGTTCTGTGCTAAATGCAGTAAACGTGTATTCTTGTGTTTCTCCAGGTGAAAGAATAAATGAACCTTTTGCAGGAGTTATGCCAATTGCATGAATAGCACTATTTTGTAATAACATGATAAAAAGAGTGAAAAGAAGAATACTCAAAAAGTGGGAGCGTGCCATATGAACTGGTTCTCAAGACCATCTTTAAATACATTGCGGTTGTGAAAAAAAGAGGAACAAAGAGAAAATAAAAAAGAATAAAAAAAGAAAAAATCTCCTCACTGGTTTGCAGTTGAGGTGAAGGTTAAGGTTGCGCTTCTCTGTCCTGATGCAACGTTTCTTGGGATCAAGAGGTTGAAGTACACCAAGAGGTTGTCTGCAGTGTCCAAGTAGTCAAGTCCTTGACCAAGTGTTGCTGAGGTGCATACGTTTTGCACTGTTGCATTAACTTGCGTGCTATAGTTTGCAGGATAACTTCCTGTGCAGCTTCCTGGTTCATCAGGGTCGTCTCTGAATTTGACTCTGACATCTGGGCTTGTTCCGCCGAGCCATGCTGCAACGCTTTGGTTTGAACTAAATGTTATGTTGACGATGGTGTTACCGCTGTTGGTAATACTGATGTTTGTTGTGCTGTTGGCGCTCCATGCTTTACCTGTTGAGTTGAACCATCCAGTAAGTCCTGAGCTTCCTGCAGTGAAGTTGACATCGGTGCTGATGTTTGCACTGCTAACGTTGCTGTTAACATAGCCTGTGCCTAGGTCAACGTTTCCTGCAATTGTTATTGCGTTGTTGCTTGCGGTGGTGAGGTTGACATATCCTGTGCCGCTGGTTGCTGCGCCGGTGACCATTGCGAATCTTCCGACAAATTCTTCAAGTTTGTTGACGCTAAAGACTGTGCCTACGACTGTGACAACCATAACTATCATGAGTAGGCTTACAATTGTTCTGTTTGATATATCTGCCATTTTTTTCCTCCGTTCACTGTTTGTCCGCTGGATTTGGGACTACAGTTATTGTTACTTTTGCATTACCTGTTACAACTGGTGGTGGTACGAGTCTGTCTCCTGCACCATCTGGTTTTACTTTGCTTGCTTCAAGTGCACGCTGTGCTGCCTCTTGAGCAGTGTGTGCTAAGCTTCCTACTCGCTTGACTGCATTCATGCTGATTGCCAGACTAAGAACACTGACGAGCATGACGAGCACAAGCACGACGACAACTGTCTTGTTCGATATGTCATTATTACTTGCCATGGAAAGACCTCCTGTTCTGATAAAAAAACAGAGGTGGTATTTATTCTTTTTTGTTTTTCGTAATGCTTTCTCATCTGAAGGGGTGTTCAGTATTTTTTGTACTTTTTTTTGTGTTAGTGGTGGGGTGCAGGTGTTTGTCGTCATGAATAAACAACTTTTCGTTATCAAGAAAGAAAAAAAATAGCTAGCAAATAAAAACCTTTATTAATAAGTTCTTCTGCTCAATTAAAAAAATGAGCAACTTCGTGTGTTAGGGGGGTCACAAATTTAACCTGCGCATAACTCTGTTCATCAAAATCAAAGTGTAAAAAAAAGGTCCTGAAAAGGAGGTCTCGTCATGAAACACGCAATTATTGCAGTCTTTGTTCTTTTGTTATTGTTGGTTGTTCCGTCGGCATTTGCCGTTTTGAATATTAGCATTAATAAAACGTCGTATGAGAACGAAACTTTTTTACCGAGCAGTAGAATTCTTGGTGGCGCATTTAGTGGTAATCCTACTCAATTATTAGAAGGAGGAAATATTACTCGTGGTTCTACACTGTTTTATCAAATTAACATAACTAACAATGGTGATGAGAGTATTGGAGGAATTAATGTTACTGATATTTATCCTGCGGGCATTGAGTTTAATGGCGCAGCTCCTGCACCAACTGCTGGCAATAATACGTGGATCTTCGGAGCTCTTGCAGTCAATGCAAAAATAAGTATTAATATTTCAGTGAATGTGAGTGTTCTGCTTGCGAATGGTACTGGGCTTAACAATACTGCAAATGCAACATTCACAAATGGTTCTAATGTGACCTTTAATAGCTCGCAGGCATCAAGAATTTTGACTGTGCGCGGTATTCCAACAATTAACATTACTAAAACTGCAGATCTTTCTGTTGTGAACATGAATGCATCACTCAGGTATCAAATATTTGTGAATAACACAGGTGATGATGTTGCGGTAAATGTCACTGTTGTAGACTTATTCCCTCAGGGAGTAAACTTCACTCTTGGAGTGCCTGCACCAGCAATACTCAATAATACATGGGCTGTTGGCAATCTTACCCCTGGACAAAACACCACAATTAATATCACTGTTAATATTACTGGAAGATTTGCGAATGCAACAGTTATCAATAATAGTGCTAATGCAACTTTCACAACATTTACTAGAGTTAATATTACAAATACAAGTGTTGTGCTTCAGAACACTGTGCGTGGCACTCCATTTTTAGTGGTTACCAAGGCTGCGCCATCACAGGTACGTCGTGGTAATCAGATGGTGTATAACATTACGATTAACAACACTGGTTTGGATACTGCGCTTAACGTGACTTTGATTGAGACATATCCTCAGGGTGTGTTATTGAATAGTTCAATACCTGGTGTTGATGTGAGTAATACCACGTGGTTGCTGGCTAGTATCTCTCCAGGTAACATCACCACAGTCAATATCACTGTGAATGTGAGTCTTGGTTTGGCTAATGCAAGCGTGCTTACTAATACTGTTAATGCTTCAACAGTGAACATTCAGGGTAATGCTGTGACAAGTAATTACAGCGTGACTAATGGTAGCAGCCTGACAACTGTGAATACAACTGTGCGTGGTATTCCAAGTATTAACATCACGAAGGCAGACACTCCTGATCCAGTGAATATTAATGCATTCCTTACCTATATTATCAACGTGACAAACAATGGTGATGATACTGCACTGAACGTAACTGTGATGGATGCATTCCCTCACGGAGTGAACTTTTCTCTTGGACAACCTTCTCCAGTGATTCGTAATGACACGTTTAGCTTGAGTAATATGATTCCTAATCAGTCTATTCTTGTGAATTTGACTGTGAACGTAACTGGAAATTTCGCAAATGCAAGTGTGATTAACAACACGGCAAACGCAACATTTACTGATGCGTTTAACACAAGTATTACCAACACAAGCGCTGTTCAGCAAACAACAGTGCGTGGGTATCCAAATCTTGCAGTCACAAAAGCTGATGCAGGATTTGATCCTGTGACGAGATTTACGCAATTTAATTATACTGTGCGTATTAACAACACAGGTAATGACACTGCATTGAACGTGACTTTAACAGAAACATACCCTCAAGGTGTTATTTTTGTTGCATCACAACCTGCAGCCAGTGTGGGTAATAACACGTGGGCTTTGGGCAATTTATCTCCAGGCAGCACATTTTTGGTAAACATTACCTTGAACTATACTGGTAGCTTAGCTAATGGAACTGTGATTAACAATACAGTGAACACAACGTTTGTGAACTCACAAGGTCTTGCAGTGAACTCAAATCACAGTCAGGTGAACAACAGTGTTGGTGCTCTTGAAAACACCACAACGCGTGGTCTTCCAAATCAGAGCGTGATTAAATCTGATAGTGCTGATCCTGTGACGAGATTTACGCAATTCAATTATACTGTGCGTATTAACAACACTGGTGATGATACTGCAGTGAACGTAACTCTTGTGGAAACATATCCTGAGGGTGTTGCATTTGTGACTGCAGTGCCAGCAGTGAATGTGGGTAATAACACGTGGACTCTTGGTAATTTATCGCCTGGTGGTGTGTTCCAAGTTAATATCACTCTAGAATACAATGGTAGTTTGGCCAATGCGACTGTGATTAACAATTCAGTCAACGTGACCTTGGTGAACGTGCAGGGCAGTAGTGTGTTTACTAATTCAACTATTGCAACTCAGAACACAACCACTCGAGGAAGACCCTTGTTGTCAATGAACAAGACTGACTCAAGCGATCCTGTTGCTCGAGGAGGCAATGTGAACTATACCATTACCATTTCAAATGCTGGCGATGACACTGCGCTTAACGTGAGTGTTGTGGAAAGTTATGCTCAAGGATTGTTCTTGAACAGCTCAAGTCCTGCAGCAAGTGTGGGTAATGCAACCTTTAACATTGGTAACTTAACTGTTGGTAACACAACAACTATTAACATCACCTTAAACGTGAGTAGCACTTTTGCAAACGCGACTGTAATCAATAACAGTGTGAATGCAAGTTTTGTAAACATAGAAGGCAGGGTGAACAGCACTGTTGCAACTCAGAACACTACTATCCGAGGCATTCCAAACATTAACGTAACAAAGTTTGACAGCCCTGATCCAGTGACCTCTGGAACAGCATTGCACTACATTATTGAGGTAAACAACACTGGTGATGATACTGCATTTGGAGTTAATTTGTCTGATGCATATCCTTCAAATGTGGTGTTTGCTGATGCAAGCTTGTTGCCTAACGTGAGCAATAATTTCTGGATTATTGGAACCATGATTCCTAACCAGTCAATACGATTTAATATTAGTGTTGACGTGAAGTCTGGGCTCAGCGAGGTAACATTGAATAACACAGTGTTTAGTAATTGGTCTGACTTCCGTGGCACGCCAAACAGTACAAACGCAAGCACTCTTACCTCTGTTGTACCTGTTTCAGCAAGTGGCGGTGGTAGCGGTGGTGGTGGCGGTGGAGGCAGTAGTTCTTCAACAACCACGACCACAACTGAAGAAGCAACTCCAGTTGTTGCGCCTGTTGTTTCAAGCACAACAATCAACAGTTTAGAATTGCGTACTGTGCGCATAAGTGATGCCATAGTGAGTGGTATAGTGCTCATACCTAACAGTCAAGTGGGTGTGCCAATCTTTGCAGTAAGCAAGATATCAAGTGCGCCTGTGGGTGTGGAAAGCTTATCTGGTGTGTATGGCTACTTGAGCATTGAAGCAACTGGTCTTGACAAAAGCCGTATGAACTATATTGGTATCAAGTTCAGCGTGCCTAAAGAATGGCTTAAGAGCAATGGTTTTGCTCCAGAAAAAGTGGTTTTGAATCGCTTGGTTGCCAACCAATGGACCCAGTTGTTCACCTCTTTGAAATCTGATGCAGGAGACCATTATGAGTATGAAGCAAAAACACCTGGCTTTTCAACGTTTGCAATTACTGGAAAACCAGTAGATGCAGTTTCAGCTGAACCAACTGCTGAGGTAACTGCAGAACCTGCGCCAGTGACAACAACAGCACCTGCTCCTGTAAGCACTCCTGCACAAAAAGTCATGCCTAAGAAATCTGCAGGAATGTCTTCTGCATGGTGGACTGGATTGATTGTGCTTGTAGCGATTATTGTGATAATCGTGGTGTGGCGCAATAATAAGCAAAAGAAGTATAGGTAATTTTTTTCTTTTATTTTTTTCTCTCTTTTTAGGCTTATTTTTTTGGGCTAAATGCTTTTTTGTTGAAAAATGAGTTGCGGTAATTGCTAAAGCACTGCAGTTCATGAGTCCTGTCCGTCGCTATGGAAAAGTTTATTAATAAGCCTGTTCGCAAGATATACATCTGTGTTGAGGAGTACTATGCGGTTGGTATGTGTAATTCTGGCAGTGGTATTGTGTGCAGTGAGCGTGAGCGCTGCAATTATTGCGCCAGAGGTTGAGCGTAAAGCAGTAGCTGATGATGCAACGCGTGTTGTTGTGGTGCTTAATGCGGGGCATGCACAATCTGTTTCTGGTGTTGAGCAGCGTGTGCTTGATTCGCTTGATTTAAGTAATGAAACTTCTGAGTATGATTTTGCAGTGTCACATCAGTATGCTACTGTTGCTGCGCTTGCAGGCAATGTGACTTCTGAGGGCCTTGAAAAATTACGCAGAAATCCTTTGGTGAAAGGTGTGTATCCTGATTATGAAGTGAAGATGAGTCTTTCTGATTCTGTTCCATTGATGCATGGTCCTGACGCATGGAATGTGAGTGTTGGTGGTGTGTTTGTGAATGGTTCAAACCAGTCAGTGTGTATTATTGATACAGGTGTTGACTACACGCATGCGTCATTAGGTGGTTGTACTCCCACAATTCTTCTGTTGGATGGTATTAATGAATCCCTCGTGCCTGTTGTTGAGTCTGCGCATCCGTATTCAAATAATGAAAACCTGACTTTTAAGATTAACAAACCCGGATTTTCAACTATTGCAGTGCATTTTAAAAATATTTCTTTAGAAACTCCTGGTGCTGCAGACAGCATTGACCGCGTGCTTGTGCTGGATGGCTTGAACAGGACTGTTGCAGTGTATAAGGGTGTCATGACTGATGTGTGGTCTCCTGTGGTGTCTGGTGATACACTGTATGTGCGTTTGGTTTCTGATCCTTCGGTGATTGATTTTGGTTTTTTGATTGATCAGGTTCGTAATGGCACAACAAACACAACCTATAACTGGTCGAATTGTTCTAAAATGATTGATGGCTGGGATTTTGTGAATTCTGATGCAGATCCCATGGATGATCAGGGTCATGGCACGCATGTTGCAGGCATTGTGGTAAGTCAATCAACTTTTTTGGGTGTTGCGCCCAATTCGCGTTTTGTTGCAATTAAGGCATTGAACAGTGCAGGTGGTGGTTTCATGTCTGATGTTGTTGGAGGCATTGATTGGTGTGTTGCAAACAAGGAAAAAGATTCAGTGGGTGTGATAACTATGAGTTTAGGAACGAGTTGCACGTCTTCTCCTGAGACGTGTGGTGGTGCTACGTATTGTGATGCTGCTGATTCATTAACCTCTGCTGCAATAACTAATGCGGCCAATCAAGGCATTCTAGTGACTGTTGCGTCAGGTAATGATGGCACTGCGAATGCAGTTGCGTCGCCAGGTTGCATGAGTGGTGCAACTTCTGTTGGTGCGACTACAAAGGCTGATGGTATTGCGAGTTTTTCTAATAGCGCACCTATTCTTGATGTGCTAGCGCCTGGTCAAAGTATTTGTAGCACTCGTCTTGGTAGTGCAGGCGGTTCATGTGGTAGTGGTACATTTACAATTCTTAGTGGCACGAGCATGTCCACACCTCATGTTGCAGGTGTTGCGTTGCTGGTGCGTGAGTATCTTAGTCTTGTTCAAGGAATTGTTCCACTGCCTGCACTTATCAAAAACCGTCTGAAAACAAGTGGTAAGCGTATTTTGGATAGTAGAAATGGGATTGTGTTTTCTCGAGTGGATGCGCGTGATGCACTTAATCCTGTTGTTTCTTTTCTTTCATCAACCACGACAAATAATTCTTTGACCAATGGTTCGTTTGCGGTGAATGTTTCTGCTGATGTGAATCTCTCACGTGCCCTGCTTGAACTCACCTTACCAAATGGAAGTGTGTTGTTTACAAATCTCACCAAAGAAAATGGCACGGTGTTTTCAACTGCAATTTCAGGACTTTTTTCAGGAGCTCATGTGTATCGCGTGCTTGGCAATGATTCTGTGCTTGTTGGTACATCATCATCTCGTAGTGTTGTAATTGATGCAACTCCCCCGCTTGTGAGTATGTTGTTTCCGGTGAATAATTCTGTTGTTTCTTCTCAGCTCGTGAATATTTCTTGGTCAGTGCTTGATGATGTGGACTCAGCACTGAATTGCACCTTGTTGACTGATGGCACAACTAATGCATCGAGTTTGGCAGCAGGTAATAATTCTGTGACAAATAAGTCAGTGATTTTTTCTGGAGGTAATCATTCAGTTGAGACTGTTTGCGTGGATGATGTGGGTCACTCAGCACGTGCAGGAATATTGTTTGGCGTTCAAGCAGCACCCAGTATTTTTGTAACAAAAACAGTGCTTGCAAATGCAGTTGTACGCGGGGGTCTTGTTCAGTATGTGATAAATGTTACAAATCAAGGTGTTGAGCCAGCACTCAATCTCACACTTGTTGAGTCATATCCTCAGGGTGTGTTTTTGCAATCCTCTTCAATTGTGCCAGTGGTTGGTAATGCAACATTTAGTCTTGGCAACCTGTCTAGTGGTCAGTCCTTTTTGTTAAACCTGTCGCTTGCTGTTTCCTCAGCAATTGCCAATAGTACTGCATTGCTAAACAGTGTGAATGTGTCGTTTACGAGTGTTGTTGGTGTGTCAAATAGTTCTGTGGCAAATGTTTCGGTTGTGGTTCATGGAATTCCTGTTGTGCACACAACTGTTCAGGCTCCTTCAAGTGTGGTTTCTCAGTCCTTGCTGACCTATGCAGTTCTTTTGAACAATTCAGGCGATGATACTGCAAGCAGCCTTTTCTTGACAGAAAATTATCCGCAGGGTGTTGCGTTTGTTTCTGCAATTCCTAGTCCAACACTGGGTAATAATTCGTGGAATCTTGGCAGTCTTGCTCCGGGCATAGGTTCAATTAACATTACGGTGAACTTGACTGGTGCTGTGACAAATTCATCGGTGTTGAATAATTCAGTGAACATTTCATACACCACATTTGCGGGTGGTGTATTCACAAATGCATCGTCACAACTTGTTACGGTTCGGGCTTTGCCTAACCTCACGCTCACAAAAACTGCAAGCGCAAGTTCAATCAGTCCTGGAGCACAAATCAATTATAGTATCACGCTTACGAATACTGGTGGAGAAACTGCCTTCAACATTACCCTGACAGAAAATTATGCATTAAGCACTACATTCAATAATGCCAGTCCTGCGCCCACAAGTGGTAGCACAATCTGGAATATAACAAGTCTTGCGCCAGGAACAAGTACAACAATCAATATTTCAGTGAACACGAGCTCTACAAGCAGTGGTACGGCTAATAATACTGTGACAGTGTCCTATCAGGCAATTGACGCCAGCACGAGAACAAGTTCTGCAAGTGCTCTCACTACTATTACTGCATCAAGTGGGTCAGGTGGTTCAAGCAGTGGCAGTTCAGGTGGTTCAGGCAGTGGTGGCGGAGGTGGTGGCGGAGGCGGAAGTAGTTCAAGTGCAAGCATATCAGCTCCTGTTGCAGCTGTTGCAGTTCCTGTGATTCCTGTTCTTCCTGTATTGCCTCAAACAATTCCTGTTGAGTCAGTAAGTTCTGCAAAACCAGTTGCTGTTCCAACGCCCGTTGCACCGCAGCAGGTATCGCAAAAAACAAATAGTTTGGTGACTGGTGCTGCAGTCTCTCTTCCTGATCTTGCTCTGAAAAAAAATGCATCTGGTCAGCACACTGTTTCGTGGTATCAACGCACTGCTGCTTCAAGCATTACTTTTTTACTTGCGTTGAGTCTTGCATTTGTGCTCTTTCACTGGCGTAAGAATTAATTTTTTCTATTTTTTTGGAGAAGAAGTTTTTGTTTGTGCAGGTTTCGCAGTTTTTTGGTCTGCTGGCGTTTTTGTTTCTTGTGCTGTATTCTTTGGCACGGAAGCTTGAGGGCTTGATGTTGTTTTTTTAGGTGCTGGTTTTTGTGCAGGAGTTTCGTTGTTTGCTACCGGCTCAGGTTTTTTCTGCACTATTTTGGCATCTATGTGTGTAGTTTGTGTATTGGTTTCTGTTTTATTTTCTGGTATTTTTTCTTTTGAGGATTCTTTTTTCTTAGGTGCTTCTTTTGGTTTGTCCACTGGTGCGCCAAAGAGTTCTGCCCAGACTTGTCCTTTTTCATCTCTTGTTGCTATGACTTTGACGCGTGGTGGTGGATTTCGTATGCCGTGCTTCCAAAGCTCCAGGTTAAGGTATCTGCCGAGTTTTGGCATGGTGTCTGGTCCTGGTTTCATGTGGCGCGTGAGAAAGTCTTTCACTCCTTTCACTGCTTTTTTTGCGCGCTTGTATTTTGGTACTTTGCGGAATTCTCTTCTCAGCGGGATAACATAGGTTCGTTCCATGGTTTAGACTCTCTTGATTTTTTGTCTGCGCCAGTTGCGTTTGACAGTGGTGTGCGCTCCTGGATGTACGCGTCTTCCTTTGCCGTGCACTTTTGGCACTGTCCAAAATGGTGCCCAGCGTGTTTGTCGCATGTGTTTTGCCAAGCGCTGTTTTCGTGCAGGATGTTTGTATCGTGCCATTTAAATCCTCATGAGCATTTCTTTGAAGTTGGTATCAGTAACTGGATTTGGAAGTGTGTGTTGTTGTGCGTTTTGCGCAAGGTGGACCAGTGCGCGTACTGCTTTCTCAGGATGTGCGAGTTTAAGTGTGCTGTATCGGCTCCATGCATCTTTTGTGAGCAAGGTTTTTACTGCAGTTTCTAGCTGCATGATGTGTTGCGTTGCTTGCTGCAATTGGTCATTGTTTTGTTCTTGACTCATGCGTTTTCCTGTTCTTTTTTTTCAGCTTGAATAGGTGCTGTAGGTTCTGTTTTTTGAGTGTCATCTTTTGATTTTGGTTTTCGCGTCCGAGGCTTTTTTGGTTTTTCCGAAGTGCCTGTTGTTTCTTGATTTGCGGGTTTTTCGTCTGGAGAAACTTGTTGTGCTGTTTCTTTTTTTCGTCGTGGCTTTTTGGTGTCTTTTGGCATCATGTCATCAAGTTTTTTTTCAGGTTTTTTTGGAAGCAAAATATTGTGTTCTTTCATAAGTCCTGTTGCAACAGTGTCTAAGAATGAAATTCCTTGAGGGGTGATTACTCTTCCTTTGTGTACATCTTTCTTGTCTTGTTTGACAAATCCTGCTTTTTCAAGTTGTTGAAGAATTTTTCTGATATGATTTCCTGCGCCTATTTTAAAGCGTTCTTGGCCATAGCCTCTGTTTTTTCTGCCTCCATACTTGACTCTGAGTTTTGCCACGCCAACAGGTCCGAGGAGTGCTACTTTTCTGAGAATGCTTGCTGCGCGCACAACCCACCAATCATCCCGTACTGGTGGTTTTTCTGTGTGTGCGCTTGTTTTAGCGAACAATGCCCATTCTGGTGCTTTGACCTGAGGCACTTGTTTGAGTGCTGTTGCCGTGTTTTCAACAAGTTCTTGTGATGGTACATCTCTGAAACTCATGTTAGTCCTCGGATATGCAACCTTTCGGTTGAGATGAGCATTTTTTTGCTCAGAATACATTCAAAGAACCAGAAGAGGTTTATAAGGTTTGGGTTTTTAGTATTTGCTTTTTGTCAAGAACTGTTCTTGTTCTGCGTTCTTAGGCAATTTTCTCTGTGAAATAAACTCTAAATGTGCAGCCTGTTGTTGTGCGTTCTGATGTGTCATGAGCAGTATCTGTCTTAGTGTCATAATGAATTGCAGGTTCGTTATGTGTTTTGCTTATAACCTCAATAAATCCTCCTCTGAGTTTGGCAAGTTGTGCTGCAATTTGTAATCCTTTGCCATGTCGTTGCACGTCATTTTTTGTTGTTTTACCTCTAAATATTTCTCTCACGTTTTCTTTTGGAAGTGCTTTTCCATGCACATCTATGAGTCCTGTACCAGAGTCATCAATTTGTGTGTAGCAGAGATCATTATATAGTCCTAAACAGATGGAAATTCCAGGTCTTTTTTTACAATTATTATACACTTGAAGTGTTGCAACAAGTTCTGGACTGAAAAAATATTTAGGTGCATCTGGCGTTCTTACTGCTTGTTTTTGTGCATCAAGCATTAATTCTAGGTCATGTGATACAAATTGCAGGGTGTGCGTTCTGTTTCCTTTGGTTGCCAGGTAAGAAACTGTGTGACATACTGCCATGAGGGTTCTTATTTTTGCAACAAGCCGATCAGTATTTTTGTGTTTTTTGGTGGTGTGTGCAATTGCATCAATTGTTTGAGCACAGCTTCTGATATCATGCTTGACGAGTTCTAACGCAAGAGGAATTTTAGGGTCACAAATCTGTCGGGCTTTTTTTTCTAAGCTATCAGCTAAATATTTTATGTGCTGAGTTGCCTTGCCAAGCGTTGACTCCCAGCCACCCCATGCATCCATGAGTGTTTTAAAAGCTTCTGTGCCAAAGTTTTCTATTTCTTCAAGGAATTCTTTTTTGCTGTCTTCGCTCATGGCAATGACAATAGCACAATGTTTATAAATCACACTTTGGTCTTGGTTTTTATGATTACAATCACATTTCCTGACGGCGCATCAAAACAGTTTGCGCCAGGTAGCACACCTCTTGATGTTGCAAAATCCTTGGGTAAGCGTTTGGCTGCTGATGCGCTTGCTGCAAAGCTTAATGATGTTCTTGTTGATTTGAACCTGCCAATTCAGGAAAGCGCACAACTCAAAATCCTGACATTTGCTGATCCTGAGGGTGTGCACGTGTTTCGTCATAGCACTGCACACGTGCTTGCTCATGCGATTCAGGAATTGTATCCTGGGGCGAAAAACACCATTGGTCCAGCTGTTGATGAAGGTTTTTATTATGACTTTGATGACTTGCCTATTTCTGCTGATGATTTTCCTAAGATTGAGGAGAAAATGCAGGAGATCATCAAGCGTGATCTGGCCACAAAGCGTGAAGTATGGTCACTTGATGATGTGAAAAAAAAGCTTGGTAAGAAAAATGCATACAAAACAGAGCTTGCTTCAGAATTTTCAAAGCAAGGCAGTCAGTTGTCAGTGTACTGGCAGGGTGATTCTTTTGTTGACTTGTGTGAGGGTCCGCATCTCCCCCGCACGGGTATGATTGGCGCAATAAAGCTCATTAAGCTTGCAGGTGCGTATTGGCATGGTGATGCAAAGAATAAGCAGCTCACAAGAATTTATGGTATTAGTTTTCCGTCAAAAAAAGAATTAGATGCATATTTGAAACTGCAAGAAGAGGCAAGCAAACGTGATCATAGAAAAATTGGCAAGGAATTAGAGTTGTTCATGTTTCACGAGTGGAGTCCTGGTAGTGCGTTTTTGTTGCCGAAGGGGCAAATTCTTTTTTCTGAATTGCAAAACTTTATTCGTGCTGAGTACAAGAAGCGTGGCTATCAGGAAGTGCAGACACCACAGTTGTTTAACAAGCAGTTGTGGGAGTGTAGCGGTCACTGGAGTCATTATAAGGAAAGTATGTTTTTGCTGTCCATGGATAATGAGGAAGCTTCTCTGAAGCCTATGAATTGTCCTGGGCACGCGCTGGTGTTTAATGCAAAATCAAGGAGTTATCGTGAGCTTCCATTGAGAATTGCTGAGTTTACTGCATTGCACAGAAATGAATTAAAAGGAGTGCTTGGTGGCATGACGCGCGTGCGTCGTTTCCAACAAGATGATGCGCATATTTTCTGCACTCAAGACCAAATTCCTGATGAGATTGATGGTCTTATTGAGTTCACAAAATACGTGTATGACACTGTTTTTAAGATGAGTTATGTGGCAAAGCTTTCCACTCGTCCAGAAAAGTTTCTTGGTGAGCCAAAAGTGTGGGATGTGGCTGAGGCCGCGCTTGAGCAGTGTTTGAAAAAGCATGGTATTGCGTTCACGTATGATCGGGGTGGTGGTGCGTTTTATGGTCCTAAGATTGATGTGTTTGTGAAAGATGCGCTTGGTCGTGAATGGCAGCTTGCCACAATGCAGCTTGATTTTCAAATACCTCAGCGCATGAATGCTATGTATGAGGGTGAGGATAACAAAAAGCATTATTGTGTCATGATTCATCGTGCTCTGCTTGGTAGTCTTGAGCGTTTTATGGGTGTTATGGTAGAGCATTTTGCGGGAAAGTTTCCATTGTGGTTAAGTCCTGTGCAGGTCAAGGTGCTTACAATTTCTGAAAAAACAGAAGCATACGCAAAAGAAGTGTTTGGCGTGCTGCAATCAGCTGGTATTCGTGCTGAGCTTGATGATCGTCCCTTGACGCTTGGCAAAAAGATTCGTGAAGCAGAGCTTGAGCGCGTGAACTATATTCTCGTGACTGGCGAAAAAGAGGCTGAGGCAAAAACCGTGAATGTGCGCACGCGTGATAATGAAATTCTTGGCGAAAAGTTCTTGCCCGAGTTTGTGAATCAGTTGAATGAGGAGATTGACTCAAAGCAGTTGCCGAAAGAAGAATCAAAAAAGTAAAAGAAGTACGAGAGCCTATCAACAATGACGCTTGAGTGAGTCCGAAAGCTCGGAACACATAGAAAAGGAAGTTTTTTCTCTCATAAGAACTATTTTCTTTTCTATGCTGGCGGAATTTGACAAACCTATCAAAAAATCAAATTCTGCTAATGAAGTGACATTGAGCTCAAAAGCGAGATTTTCACCAGAGCCGTCTTTAGAGAACTTTGCATAATGCGGTTTTTGAGCGGTAAAGCCAGAATGGTTCTTGAGATTTCGTCGAGATGCAAATTTCTCTTTGAGAATTTTGACAAAAAATATGAATTATTCAAAATTCTCTTTAGCATTGACTTCTTATGCTTTTATTCCTTCATTTTCAATAATTTCTGGAAGAAAACCTTTTTTGCCCGCTTCGTATTCTTCGGGGGTGTAGCATACAACATCTAAAAATGCGTTTTTAAGAACGTGACGAAGTAAAGGTCTTACAAGCAACTGACGTTCCAAAAATCGTAAGTGATCAAATGATGCAGAAATTATTGCAATATCAAAGTCTGATTCTGCATGAAAATTACCTCTGGCACGACTTCCGAACAAGTAAAGTGATTCAACTGAAATCTTTTTTTCCAGCACTTTTTGTAACTTTTTTAACAGTTTTTTTTGCTCCATGTAATGACCTCAACGCATGCTTTTTTCAAGCGTTCAGCATCTTGTTTGTCAACTGAGATAATATTTGCATCAGGATATCTTGTTCTTGAATAAAAAGGTGTTAGAATTTCTGCATGCTGGACTATCTCACGTGGTGCTTCTGCCATTTTTGCCAAGCCAAAACAATCATGAGTTTTTATGACTCCTTGTCCCTTTTTTATTAAAACTGCCTTGAGTGCTTTTTCTGCTGCTTGCTGAAACAAAAATGCAGCATAATCATGTTTAGCATGGGCTGCATTTAAAAGTGCTGTGGTAAAGTCTTCTTCAGCTTTTTTGATCCAGATTTGTTGAGGAGAAGGTGCATTGTTCATAGGTTTGTTTTGTTAGTAAGTCTATAAATACCTTTTGTTCTTTTTCCTCTCACGTACCGAAAACTTCTTATGCTGGACTGTTTTTTCTCAGGCTATGAAGGAACTCAAGCAGGTTATTCTTGTGCGTAAAGATCTTAAGCTTAGTAGGGGTAAGATGGCTGCGCAGGCAAGTCATGCGTCTGTTGAGGCAGTGTTGAAAAGCAGTAAGGATGATGTTGGTGTGTGGCGTTCGCAAGGCATGAAAAAAAGTGTGCTTGCAGTTGCTGACAAGCAAGAACTTTTGTTGTATGTGCAGCGTGCTGAAGTTGCTGGTTTGGTGGTTTCAGTTATCACTGATGCTGGCAGAACTCATCTTGAGCCTGGCACAATGACCTGTGGTGCTATTGGTCCTGCAACTGAAGAAAAGATTGATACAATTACTGGTAAGCTGAAATTGGTGAGTTAAAGGTGATGGCATGGCTATTTTTACAGTAACCAGAGATGAAGTGATTACCAGATACGCAGTTGATAAACAGAATATTAAGAATGCTGGAGTGCGATTTGCGTGGTTTCAGGTGTTTCTGAGTCGAAAAAAAGACAGAGATTGTTTGGCATTACTTTCTGATCTTTTGGAAAAAGCAAGGAAATATGTCAATGCAACTTGGTGTTTTGAGCGTGATCTTACTATTGCAAAACACAAGTATGGAGGAGATGATATTGCTGCGTTTCAGCAAGTAGTTAGTTCAGGTGATTTTGCAAAGAGAACTTCTCATAACTCACTTATTTCGTTGCTTGAAGCCTTTAATCGTAATGTGAGTCAAAAATATGGCTGGGATACTGCAGGTGGTAAGATTCCTGTGGGTGGTATTTTTACTCTTTCACCTGATGCACTTCGTGATCCTGAGTCTCTGCCGCTTCGTGCAATTATTGCTGACTGGGCGTTTTATCTCGTGATTTCTCAAGAAAAATAGTGGCTTTGTAGAAAAGTTTGCCACCACCGCCTTGAAGGGCGCGCATCCAACTGTAACAATATACTCACTGACAAAAGTTTTATACAATACTTGTCAGTTCGTAATAGTGAATGACATTTGACTGTCTAAAAAATTATGTCATTCGCTATAACGCGAGAGCGATGACTTCGTGGCTGTAGCGACTCAGTACCCTTCAGTAAGGTTGCGCGACCGGCGCTGTGGCAGCGAGACCTCAGTCGAGTTTTCTACAAAGCCAAAATAGTTGAAGATTTATAAACCTCCAAAATCTTTGTGATGCTGGGGAGTTATGGGTCTAGAAAACGAAGTTCAAGATATACACTGGTTGAGTGAGGTTGATATTAAGCTATTTGATGCAATGCAAGCCACAATTAACCCTGCTCAAGGAAATATAGCTCAAAAGCTTGAAGAGCTTAGGGATCAAATTCCTCAGTATAATTTTCTTGCAAAAACGCATGGAAAATCAATTCTTCCTTATCCACCGACTGAAGAGGTACTACAGAATCTACGATGTCGGTATTGGGAAGGGAGATGCAAGTAATGTCTTTTTTGAAGCGTGTTGTTTTGAGTTATGACGTGAAATTAATTTTGTTGAGTTGTGGAATTTTATCAAATGAGTGATCACTGCTGACTATTCCGTCTGTTTTTTTGGCAAGAATTGCATGAACTGCATCAGCTGGTGACAAATTGTATTCTTGGGCAAGAATGAGTCCTGATTCAAGGTTTGCTTGTTGAATATCCCACACTTCTGCAATTGCTTTTACTGCGCGTACTGCGTCAAGTGCTTTGTTCCCGAAATTGTTGCGGTATAAATAAAACCAGATTTCAAGACAAGTAAGTGTTGAGGTAACAAAACAAGTTTCTTTCTGGTTGGCCATAAATTTTTCTGCAGCTAACTTATGTCTGTCTTTTTCTTTCATGAGCGCAAGAAATACATCTGTGTCAAGATAGAGTTTCATGACAAAAATACTTCCTCAGATTCGCGTTTCATTTCTACAGGAGTTTTTTTTGTTTTGACGCATAAACCAGATAAGAAAGTTATGGGATTCGTGATTTTAGGCAGTGCGCGTACGCGTAATTCATTATTTTGTTGATTCACAACAACCTGCTCTGCAATGCCAAGTTCTTCGCGTAAACTCATGGGCAAGTGAATTCTTCCTTTTTTATCAACTCGTGCTACAAATGCTTCAGTCCCACTCATGGTATTAATCTAAAAAGCCCACAATTATATAAAGCTTTTTATTCCCACTGCTCTGGTGAAAATGTGCGCTGATGTCTTTTTCTTCTATTTACCTTCTCATTCTTCACTTACATAATGCCACAAAAAGTCTAGTCCTTTCATGAAGTCTGAGATGAGTGCGTATTCATTGTCTTGGTGGTAGGCGTTGCCTTTGCCAAATCCTGTTGCGAAGATTGTTACACCTCGCTGTTGTAAGTCTCCGATTGCAGGCAAAGTGCCTCCGCTCGTGCTTGTTTTGGGTGGTATGCCTGCTTTTTTGAGTGCTCGAGCAACCTGTTTGTACTGTTCTGTGTTTGTGACTGTCCAAAAAGGATTTTCTACGTGACTTGCGAATTCTATGCTGACTTCTGAGTTTTCATAATTGTGGGGTTTCTTTGCCTTTGGCACAAGCGCAGGAAGATGTTCTTTAATTAATGCAATGAGTTTTTGTGTGTTGTGTCCTGGGGGCACGCGTAAGTCGCCTTTGATCATGACTTCTGCAGGAATTGCATTGACTGCATCATTGGTTGTGCTCACCAGTGTTGGGCTCATGCTTGGGGGTGTCATCTTGAGTTTTTTGCCTTCTGGTGCGTGCTTGATTGTTTTGTAAAACCAGGTTTGTAAATTGTCAATGATGGTGCATGCAAGCGTGAGTGCATTGATTCCTTTTTCTGGATAGCCTGAGTGTGCGCGTTTGCCTTTCACAGTTAAAGTCCATGTGGCAACGCCTTTTGTTGCAATGCATAATTCTGAGTCGCTACAATCAAGCCAGAGTGCGGTGTGACCTTTGAGCATGTCAAGGTGTCCTTCTGGCACAAGGCGTTCTATGCCAATGTCAGTAATTGCCAGACTTTCTTCATTTGCCATGAAGAGCACAACAATGGTTGTGGCAAGCTGTATTTTTTGTTCTGAAAGTGTAAGCAAAAACTCAGTAAGTGCTGCAACATGGCCTATGCAGTCAGTTGTTCCTCGACCATACATGACATCACCTTCTACAATCAACTGAAAAGGATTCCGTTTCCAATGAGCAGGATTTGCGGGCACCACATCCAGGTGGCTTCCTATGAGTCCAACTGTGCGCGTGCCTGTGCCTTTGCGTGTGATGATGAGATTTGGTCTGTCCTTGTAATACTCATATTCTTTGAAGTCTAAGGTGTCTGCATGTTTGTCAAGATAGCTTCGTACAATATTGACTATTTCTCGTTCTCTAGGAATTGGTTCTTGCGCGCCTCTATTTTGCACAACTTCTGCTGCAGTGATGAGCTTAGCTAAGATTTCCAAAAAGCGTGCTTGGTTGAAGTGCATAAAACTCTGTAAAGTTACTTGTTTTTATGGGTTGCGGTTTTATAGTATGAAAGATGATTGCTGTTTTTTCTTCTTTGTTCAAACACAAACTTTATATTCTTGTATCTCTTCTTTAGGTTTATGAGCGCAGTTGTGTCAATGAAGTGTTTTAACCGTTGGCATAGCTTGCACTATATTCTCGCACTGCGTGCATGAGCCAAGAGCTATTGGCTTGTGATGTGCATTGCGTTTTTATTGTGTGTGATGTGTATTCTTGTTGATAGCCTTGTGTTCTGCACCTTGTGAGTGAGGTGAAGACATGGCAAAGAAAAACAGGCCTGAGGTATTGTCTGATGCCTTAGGTGAGGTAGTGAGTAGTGTGTTGTGTGCAGGCTTTGTTGAGCCTTCGCTTGAGAGCGCATTGCAAAACGTGCGTGAGCCTTCTGACTGCGAATTGCCAACGCAAAAGTATCATTCTGATAATTATTGGTGTTCTCATGAATTTAGGGATGGATTTAATGAGTTGGTGTGAGGTGCAACATGTGCTTATTCAATGAAACTGATAAACCATTGCAACCTTTGCCACCAGAACAAGTGTACTCAAGCAGGGCACCAGTTCGTGAAAAACCCATGTCTGATGGCTTGCGTAGTGTCCAAGAGGTTCAAGTGCTGACTGGCTTTGTTGGCTGGAGCTTGAGCTACATTCCTCTTGTGCCAGCAAAACCACCTCCTGAAGTAGGTGAGCAAGATCGTCAAGTACGCATGAGTCAGTGTGGTGTTGTGTAATCTGCGTACAATATTTTTGCGTCGTACAAAAGCGTACGACGTCTTTTTTTTATTTTTTGAATTTAAGAAGTGCCTTTCACTAATTTTTCTCATTCACCCATAATCTGTTTTTTCGCGTGATGGTATACTTCTTTAATTCTTGGATTGGTTATTTTCTGGTCCGCCCAAGGGAAGAAATCTGCCATGAGCTTGTTGCCTTGTTTTGCATATCGTGCTGCTTGAAGCACTGTTTGTAGTCTGTCAAGGTTTTCCACAAATCCTGCTTCAGGTGCGGGTTGTGCTTCATTGCCTGTTGCACGATTCAAGTCATATGCATCATAGACTACAATTAATTCCTCGCGTGCATGATCATTGAGCGTCTGAATAATAAGCCTAAATGCTTGTTGTTCGCGTTGTCTTTTTTCAGCTGCACTGAATTTTCCTGGCGTAGGATCTCCTGAAATAACTTCGCACAAGTCATGAATAAGTGCTTGGGCCACAACTAATTCAGGTTTGCATTCTGGAGCAAGTTCTGGTGTCAGGATTGCCCCGAATAGTGCGGTGTCACACATGTGTTCTGCAACTGTTTCTCCGTTTTCAATTTTTCTATTATGATATCCTGTTCTGAGTAAGTGCTTGAGTGATGCAATATGGTAAAGGCACTGCACAACGTTTTCACTCAAGTATTGTTTGGTATGTGACTTGTCTAAAAAACCTACAGGCATGCCAATTAGTGCATGAAGATATGAAGGCGGTGTTGCGAGCGCAGTGATGCTACGTTCTTCTAGTTTTGTTGGAGCGTATCCTTGATTTAGCATCAGAACACGTTGTGATTCTTTTCGAATGTAGTGTGCATACTGCATGACTTTTGCTTCAGGTGCTGCATCAGGACGTTTTCCTTGCATTATTTCTTGCCAGAGTGTTGCAAGGTGTTTTCTCGTGTCTGCAGCCAAATCTTCTAGTCCTGCAAGCACTGCGTGATCGAGCATTGCGGGCTCTAGGATTGCTGAAGTGCTAAGAATTGCGTTTGGTAGTTCATGAATGATTCCTAGGCTTGCTGCGTGTTGCCACTGAATTTCTGGAGCATATTCGAGCGCAAGCACTGCTGCCATCATTGCTGTTTCAAAACTGTGTTCTGCAAAGCTGTGAAATGGTTCTTGAGGAATTCCCGTGCATTCTCTGCTATCAAGACAGGGTAGATCTTTGAGAAAAAGTATTTTTATCAGTACGTTTGTAACACCATCAAGGCTCATACCACACGCGTTCACGAAACCTTTAAAAAGCTCACTCAGGTTGTGAGTTGTATGAAGCGTAAAGGCGGATACCGTCACAAGTCTCGTAAGATGTGGCGCAAGAATTGGCGTCAGAAAGGCAAGATTAGTTTGTCGCGCTACTTTGCCGAGCTTGCTGCAGGAGAGCATGTTGCTTTGCTTGCTGAGCCCGCAGTGCAAAAGGGATTGTATCACGCGCGCTATCATGGTCTTACGGGAGTGATTCTCAAGTCTCGCGGTGATTGTTATGAAGTTGAAGTGCGTGATGGCAATAAGCTGAAAATGCTTGTTATTCACCCAGTGCACTTGCGTAAGGTGTAATCATGGAAGTTGTGAAAGAAAGTGCAACAAACACGAGTCGTGTGAAAGCTATGCTTTCTGCAACAAAAGCTGAAGAGGGCGAGCTGAATTATCGTGCGCAAAAAACTCTTGATGCAATGGAGCAGTGTGCAGTTATTGACAAGGCTTCTGCAGAAAAGCTTGCCAAAAAGATTGAGGAGCTTGCCGTGCCTCGTCTGAAAGAATTGCACGTGCACAAAATTATTGATGTGTTACCAACAAGCGCGAAAGATGTCAAGACCTTGCTCCAGTCCTATTCATTGACGATTACGAATGAAAATCTGCAAAAAATTGCTGATGCGTGTGCAGAAATGAAGAAGTGAATTACGCATAATTTTCCAAACGTTTTTTGAGTTCAGTGACAAGTTCTTTGCGTTTTGTTTCTGAACGTTTGAACATCGCTTTGTAAACAACTCTCCTGCGAACCTTTTTATAGCAATACTGCGCTCTCTATTTTATGTCTGAAGGTGATGATCCGCAGCAGCAGTGTATTTTTTGTCATATAATCGCAGGAGCTGTTGCAGCGAAACGAGTATATGAAGATGAAAAAGTTGTTGGCGTGTTAGATATAAATCCTGCAAATCCGGGTCATGTGTTGTTATTGCCTCGTGAGCATTATGCCTTTATGCCTCAGCTGCCTGAGGACTTGGTACAGCATATGGGTATGGTTGCAAAGCAATTAAGTTTTGCCTTGATTCGTGCACTTAAAGTAACTGGTACAAATATTTTTGTGGCAAATGGTGAGTCAGCAGGTCAGCGTGCCTTGCACGTTATGTTGCACATCATTCCTCGTCTTGAAGGTGATGGTGTTGTGGGGCTCGATATTCCTCTTAAGCAACAATCATCTGATGAGCTTGCTGCAATAAAGAAAAAGCTTAGCGTGCCTATCAAAGAAGCATTAGGGTTTGAACCAGTGATAAATGCTTCTGTGCCAGAGTCAGTGCAAAGTAATCTGCCTGTTTCAAAATCTTCAGCTCTGCCGATTCCAAACGCTCCATCTCCTCCATCATCAGTTCCTTCTTCATTGCCTTTTCCGTTGCCTGATGCGCAAAAATTGTCGAGTTCAGAAAAATCTGAGTCACCTAATCCTAACAAGGTTTCCTTGAGTGATATTGCTGACTTTTTGTCTGGAGGCAAACAATGACTGATTGCGTGTTGTGTCAGGCATTGACGCGTAAAGACTTGGTGTTGTATGAGGATGACCAGCTTGCAGCAATTCTTCATCCGCAAGGCGCTCAACCTGGGCATGTTGTTGTGTTGCCTAAACAGCACTCGCCTATTCTTGAGCAAGTGCCTGATTTTGTTGTTGGTGCATTATTTGTCAAGGCAAATCAGCTGTCACGCATTTTATTTGAAAACATGGAAGTTGGTGGGGTGAACTTGCTGGTACAAAATGGTGTTTCTGCAGGTCAACGCCAAAGCCATGTCATGGTGCACGTGCTTCCGAGAAAAGAAAATGATGGTTTGAACTTGTTGTGGAAGACACGTCAGCTTTCTGAAGAAGAATTTTCTTCTGTTGAGCTGAAGCTGAAGGAAGAAACTAAAGTAATTGGTCAGTTTGAGAGGGAAAAACCTGCACCTATTGAAATCAAGCAGCCAGAAAAGCTTGAAGTTAAGGAAGGAATTGTTGATTGGCGAATCAAGTGGCTGAAAAGAATTCCGTGACTGTTCGAATTTTTGGTTATATCTGCTATGGTTCATAGAGCATAATTGCGACTGCGGGTAGTTTTTCGTGTACTTAAACTAAATCCCGCAGTTCTGCGGCGATTGGGTTCTTCATTTTTTAATTACTCCATTGCCAAATACTTGCCTTGACGCGCGGTAATAATCAAAATGCCTCTTATTTTAAGTTTGGTTTTTAACATTTTATCTTGGGTGCAGACTGCGAATACGTCATTGCGTGCGAGCAATAATGAATCAGTGTTGGAAGACTTATCAGTCAGAACAAGTTCTGGTTTTTTTATTGCAAGCACTGTTTTTGCTAAACGCACCGCAACGCGGTTTTTCTCAGTTTTACAACTCACAACTTCAAGTTCATCAAGAGTCTTGTCAAGCATGCAAATACTGAAGTTCGTGTTCAACAAACGATGGATTTCATGCACGTAATCTATATTGTGCTGTGCACAAAACACAAGAAAATCAGTATCAAGAAAAACCCTGTTTATACTTGCCATGCGTTCAGGAGCTATTCTTTGCTTTAAAAGGTTTTGGCGAT
>JAHFOI010000011.1 GCA_023266895.1 Candidatus Woesearchaeota archaeon | reverse complement strand
GTAACAAACAACATGCCTTTCCTGCTCCTAGCCATCATCACTGTTCGCAGTTCTGAGATTACAAGTCGTGAGCGACTCGTAATTAACGACGGCATCCACTTCAAAAACCAACACGCTCATCCTATAAGACATCAGCGTACATTTTCACCAGAGCCGAATTCATAGGCAACGATAAAAATAGATTATGTTACATGCAGAAGACTTACGTATTTTGCCAGGCATAACTGCGAAGCTTCTTACTCTTGCCAAAACCACAGCTTGCGCAAATCTTGTGTGCTGCATGATACGTGTGCTTACCGCACCGACGACACATGATGTGTGTTTTTCCTCTGCTGCGTTTGCCCATTGCGGGCGTGCCTTTCACCATTGTAGTACCTTTTCATTGACTGCGGTTTTCTGAGTTATGCAGGGCTGATCATGATAATGGTATCACCACGTACAAACGCATTGCCAAGTTTGCGCACAACTTTACCATCAATACGTTCTTCAGTATCGTCCAGTACAACATTAATATGAATATCAAACGCGCGTAAGACACCAGTTAATTGCTTACCGCCCTTTAAGTCAACAAGCACTTTCTTGTCTCGTGCTCTACTCAATGCATCTAATGGTCTTGCTTCCATGACAGTCCCCCTTTGGTTTTTCTTGTTCATAAACTCCTTGTTTATAAAGGTTGCTTAACACAAAAACGTAAAATCAGAGCAAAGAAGCGTGCTGTTCAGCATCCTATGAATGAAATTGCAGGTAGTAATGAACCGTAGATTCGTAATCTGGCAGTTTGCGGTGCTAACTTTTTTTTGTGGGGGGTGGGGGGGCAGGGGGTGTGTATTTTAATGGGCGCGTGTGACAGGCACGATTGACGAGAGTGCAGGTCATTTCACAGAACTATAAACCTTAAAAACAGCGAGAGTCTTATTCTTTTTATGCTTATCAATAAACCTGCTCCAGAATTTAGTGTTGATTCATATCAAGCAGGCAAAATAAAAAAAGTAAAACTTTCTGACTACAAAGGCAAATGGGTTTTGCTTGTGTTCTACCCTGCAGACTTCACCTTTGTGTGTCCCACAGAACTTGGTGAAATTGCAAAAAATTATCAAGAATTCAAAAAACTTGGTGCAGAAGTATTGGCGATAAGTACAGATAGTGCATTTGTGCACAAAGCATGGCATGACATGAGCCCAACAATACGCACCATAACGTATCCTATGCTTGCAGACACTGCAAAAACAATTTGTGCAGCATATGACACGCTCACTGAGGAAGGATTAAGTTATCGTGCAACAGTGCTTGTTGATCCGAAAGGAATTGTGAAATGGTTTGACATTCACGACAACAGCATAGGTAGAAGCACACAAGAAATTCTCCGACGACTGAACGCAGCAATCTATGTCAGTAAGCACCCTGGCGAAGTCTGTCCTGTGAGCTGGACACCAGGCAAAACAACACTTAAGCCAATAATTGAATTAGTGGGAAAAATATAGTGTTGCAGATGTTTTTTAAACTCAGAGTTCCGTAAATCTTCCGGCGTTATCAGGTGTTCTTACGGATTTGTTAGGCAAACACATTTTAATCAAAGTGTCATGCATTTTTTCATGAGCCAAATCACCGCAAAACATAAATGTCAAAAGCTACTATTGCTCAAAATAATCAGAAAACCCTCAAAGTGGCGAAGTTAGGATTAAGAATATACTGCCTCCATTATAGTTCGTAATAGCAAATGACACCTGACTGCCTAAAAAGTTAGGTCATTCGCTGTAATATTATACTGCACCACTTTGTGGTTTAGCAAGGGCTCTCACTATATATACGTCATTCCTGTTGCCAAATGCAATTACCATGCCAGGCGTAAGTTTTGTTGCTTTACCATCTTTAATCCAGTCATTTCTTCGTTTAGCATCAGTTAAAGACTCTTTAAGTACTGCAACATCCAAAAAATAGTTACTGTCAGTGCTACGATCAAAATGCACTCCGGTCGCGATTGGTTTTCGTGGTGGGACTTGTTGAACAACAGAAGGGGTGTTATCCTCAAAATTCATTACAGTATGAAACAGTGTTGTTTCACAGCGTGTGGTTGGCAAACCTTCAGGATCAAGTCTTCCAGCAGGATCTGCGAAGGTTCCATTGAGCGAGTGATCTAACAAATAAAAATCATCTCCTTGTCTAAAAATGGTTGCGTGATAACGAGATGTCTCTCTTGAGAAAGGTAAATTTGTTTCTCTTCTGCCCAGCATGACGTGCTCTCCATCTTCAAACCCTAATACATAATTTCTTCCTTTTTGTTTATGAGTTAGTTTTAGCAAGGGTGTTGTCATTTCTTACCTCAATAGCGCGTGTTTTTGCTGAGCAAGCAGAGTATATAAACTTTTCGTTACTAATAAGTAGCAATAATGAATTTTCTAAATTCTGTTATTCAGTCACCAAACAGTAAAGTGATTGAATAGCAACGGTAAAAAAGCGTTATTGCGGCTTAGAACGGTCGTGCTTCCAAGGAGAAAACTCAGGGCGTGGTACTCAAAAAGCAGGGTAACGAGCCTGTATTTTTTGTTTTTTTAATGTGAACTAATGTTTAATTATAAACTCAACTTAGTTTTGTTAACAAACTAAGTTTTACGTTAACTTTCTAGATATAAACTAATGTTACTTTATAAATAAAGCTTAGTTTTAGCAAAGTTTATAAAGTAAATAGGCTTTCTACCTTACTATGGATGAAAAAGATTTTGTAAATTCAAAAACAGGAAAAGTAATTTGGGAGCAGAACGGAATGTACTTTAGATTTGAACCAGAAACATTGCCTTTCAAAGAGTTTGTTCCGAGCTCTGCATTAGGAAATGCACTTCTCAGCACAGCGTTGGTGTTAGGAAGATTAGATGGAGTGACTCAAAAACTAACGTCACAAGAAGTTCATCTGCTGCGCATGCCTTTTATTCTAAAAGAAGCAACATTAAGTTCAGAGATCGAAGGAACGAGATCAACCTTAACAGATGTCTATAAAGATGAAAAGCAAAAGGAAACAGATACACAAAAAGCGCTGGATAATGAAGAAATCAAAAATTATGTAGGTGCACTGGAGTATGGACTAAAAAGACTAGACCAAGGAATTACAGAACAACTTCTTAAAGACATGCATAAACTTTTGCTTAGGGGAGTAAGAGGTTCTGATAAAAATCCAGGCGAGTACAAAACAGATCAAAATGCAATAGGCAAAAGACAAGATACACTAGAAACTGCGAAATTTGTTCCTGCATCACCAAAAGAAACGCCTTACTTAACGAAAAACTTAATAGAATTTCTAAGTGAGAATCCTTCCATAAATGCACTTTACAAAATAGCTATCATGCACTATCAATTCGAAGCAATTCACCCATTTAGAGATGGAAACGGAAGAATAGGAAGATTACTCATTATGCTTACACTTTCAAAAGAAAAAATATTATCTCAACCATTACTCTACATCAGCGAGTACTTTAACAGAAACAGGAGCACCTATACGGACTTGCTGTATGAAGTGAGCTCAAAAAACAAAATTGAAGAGTGGATCACATTTTTCTTAAAAGCACTGGAAATGCAGGCAAATAGCTCGCTCCAACTCATCCAATCACTTGAAAACTACAAAGAAGAACTACAAAACAATATGCGCGAAGTATCTGAAAGCCCAAAAATGCACCTTCTGGTAGACCTCATCTTCAAAAACCCTTTCTTAACAATAACAGATGTATCAACAAAACTTGAATTAACTATACCTTGGGCATCAACTCTCGTGCATAAGTTAGAGCAGAAAGGAGTACTTAGGGAGATAACTGGAAAAAAGAACAGAAAAATATTCGTTGCACAGAAAATATTGGACATACTTGAAGGAAAGTAAAATGAATAGAAAAATAGCCATTGAGGCCACCTCTGCAATATCCACGAGTATCTTGTTTTCCAAAGTATCTGACAATAATAGTTTTAACTTTTGTTTTTTTATATGATGGTTATCTTGAGTGGTTCGCAAATAAACAAGGAACTGAATTCTGATTCTTTTATGGCTAAGAAAGTGCGTATGGTCTAGATATGCGGCCGACAGCAGTCTCAACTGGGGTTTCGGAGCTCTCGTCCGCTCGTTCGTTGAGACTCACGATGCGGCCGACAGGTATCCTCAATTGTGATTTCGGGACCTGTTGCTCGCATGCATTTCTTCTGTATGGCTAAGAACGTGTGTATTTTCTTGATATGCGGCCGACAGGATTTGAACCTGCGAAGGCACTAAGCCATATGGTCCTAAGCCATACCCATTTGGCCACTCTGGCACGGCCGCAAATGCAGGGATGCGGATTGCTGCCTATTTATAATAGTAGTGCTAAGAATGGTTTTGGTCAAAAATTTTGGTTTTGACCTTATCGCCGCAAGTCATATAACCACCTGGTTTTCTTCGCGAGTTATGCCAACATTTCTCATGAGCAAACCAACATATTTCGCACTTACTGAGCCTATTAATCCCTGGATGGGCTTGCGAGGAGGGCTGAATCTTGACCTTGCACACCAACAATGGACTCATGCAAAAGAACAACTTGAGCAAGCAGGCGCGACAATATTGGAAATATCTCCTGGCAAAAATCTGCAAGACATGACGTTTTGCGCAGACAGTGGTGTGGTGTTTGAAAATACTTTTTTGCGTGCAACATACAAATTTCCTGCACGAACACCTGAACAAGCATTGTTTGAACAATGGCTTGGCGAAAAAGGATATTGTGTTGTTTCTGCACCACAATTTTTTGAAGGAGGTGATGTTGTCAGAACAGGCAACACCATTGTTTGCGGGTATGGCCATAGAACAAACTTAGCAGGAGTTAGCGCCCTGAGAAAAACGTTCCCTGAGCTACGGTTGATTGGACCGCTCAAGCTCATTAATCCATGGTTTTACCATCTTGATACGTGCTTTGCAATGCCACAAGAAGACACTGCAGTATATTATCCTGCAGCATTTGCTCCAGAAGCGCAAGCAATAATTCAAGAAAGCTTTGCCAGAGTCATTGAAGTCAATCAACAAAACGCACTCAACTTTGCCCTGAACATGGTGATTGTTGGAAAAAAGATTTTTCTTACTAATTGCACACCAGCATTTACTGAGCGTATGCACTCTCTTGGCTTTACCGTAGTTTTGCTTCACCTCACAGAATTTATGAAATCAGGAGGTTCTATAAAATGTCTCACGCTTCGGCTTAAGGACTAAAAATCGTTGAGACTTCCTCTTTTTCTTTTGGGCATAGGTGCGGTTTGCTTCTTCCTGACTAACACGTGTTCTGACTTGTTGGATGTTTTGCTGAATGGTGATCATCAGACTGTTTCTTTCGTCAGTCAGTTCTTGCTTGAGATCCTCATAATAGACGAGAAAATTGCTCGCCAAAAGACATTGTCGCCATTATGCCGGCATTTACGAAAGTTTTATAAACAAAGCCAAAAACCAATACTATGTGACTCGCATATGTGTGTTGGTCTCAAAAAAGAGGGAATGTATTCTATGTGATATGTTCCCCTCGCAAACAGGAGTATAGGGCCTGTATTGCAAACATAAAAAACCATGCTACCGTAAAATCGGAGGTGTAGTAAATGAAAACAACAAATGTTATCAAGAAGATGGTCGCGGTCGGCACAGGCCTCGCAATGGTGGGAGCCACTATTTTGGGCGCAAGTGCAGGAACACTCGCAGACTATCCGAGCCCGTTTGTCAAAGCCGGCATGCCAGCAGCAAACCTCGCAGTTGTCGTGGGTGACAAGGCAGATGCTCAAGACGTTGTCGGTATGGGAGATATATTGGGAGCATTGCAAACAGCATCAGTTTCCACAATCTCCACTGGAACAAGCGACAAGAAAACAACAAACTGGCTTCAAGGCGATGTTACTGAAATTGGTGGTGCATCAGACCTCCTTGAGCTTAGTGAAGAACTCAATGAAGTCAAAGACTCCTTTTCAGGCGAACTAAAAGCGCTCGCATCAGGAAAAGTAACAACTGACAAAGGAAGCACAGACTATAACCAATACATTAAGTTTAATGACGACACAGACCCAAGAACAGATAACTCAGCAGCTGGCGCAATTGTCTTTGCAAAAGATGACAATGATCTAGTTGGTGACTTTTTGTACTGGGGTAGCAACCAACAAATCTTTGAATACCAAATGATATTCTCAGATGGTTTTGCATCAAAAGAAACTGCAGGTGCTTTAAAAGACCTTGAAGGTGAAACAATTAGCATGCTAGGCAACCAGCTTACTCTTGTTAATGCAGACCTGTCTAAGTCAGGCGCAGATATTCGGGTTACTCTGGATTTCATGACTGGCTCAGCAAAATTGGTCCTTGAAGAAGGCGAAACAAAGACTGTTACCATTGGCGACAAAGAGTACACTGTGCAAGTTAAAGTCATCTCAGAAACTGCAAATGCAGGCGATGGCGCAGTAAGCCTTGTTGTAAATGGTGAAGCAACAGACCAATTAACCTCAGGTGATACAGACCACCTTAAGGATGGTACAGAACTCGGTGTTTCTGACATTATTGCAACAGGCAAAGACACACAGAAATCCATAGTTGTGTTGTACCTTGGCGCATTCAAAGTACACCTTGAAGACTCAACATCAACAGCCAACTCTTTTGATGGACGACTGGAAGTCAATAATGAGTTTATCAGAAACGCAAATGTCAGAATCAGAGGCACAGAAACTGTGAACAACTCTGAGTATGAAATCAATGACATTAACATCCGAGCACTTGCAGACCCTAAGGATGGTTCAGACCTTTATGTTGCACCACGAAATGCACCAATGAAAGGCTACCCAACAACAACCATGGGAGTCAGAAGTTATTTGGATGAACCAGACAGCATGATTGTGCCAGGATGGGACATAGTCTTTGATAGCATGACAGAAACAGGCTGGTCAGACCTTAACTTAAACCCTTCAGGCGACAGCCAGTACAGGATTGAGTTCACAAACCAAGAAGGACTAAAATACAACGTGCCTTACTTGAGCGCAGAACCAACCAATAACGTGGCAGCGGTGAATGGCTTTGCAACAGGCGACTCATCAAGACGACTTCACTGGATTGAACCAGATGCGCCTGGTGCAGGAACAACTGCAGCAGCAGCAAACCTTGATGACGACAATGAAGGAACAGCACCAAACTACTTGAAAGTGAACTTTGTCATACCACTAAAAGACTGGTTTGTCTTAAGTGATTGCACAAGCACTGATAATACCTGTAACACACACGTGATGAGGTATGACAGCTATGACAACAGCTCAAGCAAGCTAAGCTTCACAGACCTGGCAGGTGGAAGCAAAGAAGTTACCTTCCAACGCGTTGATGACACAGCTGCAGCAACTGCAGACGCTAACGTAGACTTTGGTTTCAGCGACCAATTAGTTGTAGGCGGAAAAACCTATAACGTATGGGTTGCAACCAATGGCGACAGTGACGTGTTCAAAAACATCTTCGTTGACCTCAATGGCGATGGAAACGTGCAAAACACTGACGTTGCATTTGTTGGCATTAAAGGACTCGGCATCTTAGACCTTGGAAGATATTGTTCAGCTTCAAACAGCTCACGAACAGGCATCTTTGACGCAGACGATGATGGCTTCCAAAACGCAAGCACCAATGACTGTGGTAACATAACTTTGGCAGACACTGACAATGTTGTTCGATATGACACAACAGTGTTCCCCACAGTAAATGACACCACAGACAGGGAAGAAAACGCACTCGCACTTGTCACACTGGCAGACCAGTTTGATGAAGGACAACCAGAAGGCGGAGATGCAGGCGAAAACTTGGTTGAGTACTTCCAGTTTGTAGGCAGAGCCAATAACGAAATGGGATTGCTTACGGGACCCTCACTCAACACAAGCAGCAATGGTAGCTTGAACTCAGTAACCTTTGGCGTACCAAACCAAGATGATGTGAACAACGGCGTGAACAATAGATCAGTACTCATGGGATCAGTAAGCCCAGAGAATGACAACAACTTACGAATGTCAACTGATGTCTATGGCGCTTCATTTGAGCAACACACCTCAAGTGACAGCACAACAGCCGAGTTGCAAAACATTCACTACCCCTTGGATCAACGTGGAGGCCACGTGTACTTAACCTTTGGTTCAACAACCTCAGGAAGTAGCTCAAGTGGTGGAAGCCAACAAGTAAACCCAATACCAGTGGGAGCAAGCAAGCTGGCAAGCGAAGTCGCTGACATAATGGCATGGAATGCAATCGTTGTCGGTGGACCTTGCGCAAACCCAGTTTCTGCAAAACTCATGGGCAACCCAGAACCATGTTATCAGGCAATCCCTGAAAACAAGGCACTGATAAAGCTCTACGAGCAAACCAATGGTAATATGGCACTCTTGGTCGCAGGACGCACTGCCTTGAACACAAGACAAGCAGCACGCGCACTCGCAACAGGAATGATAAAAACTGTTGGTCAAGTCAAGGAAGCGTTTGTTTCAGGAGCAACCCTAACAGACATCCAAGTCAGCGCAGTATAAGCGCGACTTTTTTTATTTTCTTTTTTTTATTTTCTTTTTCTTTAAGAAATCAACTTAGTGTAGATAAAAGAATAGTAGATTTTTCTTCTCTTTTTTCTCAAAAAAACTATGCTCTGTTCAAGAAAAAAAGATTCTTCTATTTTTTGTTAGAAAGATACATGAAGTGGTACATTGTTGTAAGAAAAACTTGATCTTTAGGAGTAAGTACTTTTGGACTTCCACCAAAACGATATTTTTCAGTAACTGGAACTGATTCAGCAGTGTAATGTTCACACTCTTGTATACTTGCAATTTCCTTAATGCTTCCTGCTTTTCAACTTGCTCGAAAAAATTCAACAACAGTGTCTGTAGCATCAAAAATCAGTCCAACTGTGATATCAGATTCTTCTACAGGAGGCGATTTTTTTCGTATTGAAGCACTGCTAATGCAAAAAATTGCAACCCTGCTTTCTAGTGGTGCAAGCTCTGTGCGGGCAGTACGTCCACAGTATTTAGGCATGGAGCGAAGATATCTGTGGCACGTTAAAAGATTGATTGACTTACTATTTCACACCACCATTCCAGCAAAAATATTGTGCTTTGTATGCGTGATGCGCACCTTAACACTGCCCTTGCGCACACCAGTGTATTTTAAGAGAGAAATGGTTCTATTCTTGGCAATAGCTAATGTCTCACCTTCAAGACGGCCAGGACCAAGAATCTCAGCAGTCACGATATCATCTTTTTTGAACGGCTTAGGAAGCTCACCCACTTTGGTGAGAGTCTCAGGAAAATCAGACGCGTCAACAGTCAGCTTGATCTCATGTTTTTTTTCAAGTTCAGCAAGTTTTTCATAAAACTTTTCCCAAGGCATTTGAGTTGTTGGATTCCTGCCAAACTTGTAAGGCAAAAAGTTTTGAATACAACAACGCGGAGAAAACCTTGTATTTTTCAAAGACTTCACGAACCCAACAATCTCACTCATTTCAGCATCATTCCAGCCAGGAACCCATACCGGTGCAATCACGAGCTCAACCTTATCTGCCAGATATTTGGCAAGTTCATGCACTTGTTTTAAAGAATAACCAGCGTCAGCAACCTTTCTTGCAGTTTCCTGCGTGCTTGCATTAATGCTCAAATTCACGCGCGACAAGCCAGCAGCAAGCAATGCATCAACGCGCTCATGCGTGAGCAAGGTGCCATTTGTTATAAGAGAAATCTCTTTAACTTGAGGAATCGCACGTAAACACCTCACAAGAGTTGCCAGGTCATGATACAATGTTGGCTCGCCCTGACTGTTAATCAAAATCTCAACACCATCAATGCCCTTTGTCTCAATAAGATTCTTTGTTTCTTCAGCCAAATATTCTGCTTCAACAACAAAATCAACAGGACGCTTATCTTCATCAACAGAACAATACACGCACCGAATGTTACATGCTGTAATCGGACGCACCTCAATAGTTTTTGTGCCACGATCCAGAATACCAAACGCAACATTGCCGAGCAAAGGAATCCCACTATTTTTGTGCACGTACACTGCAGGTTTACCATTTAACTTGTTTTTCAGAGAATGAAATGCCTTGAGAAGCGCCTGATGAAATTTTTTTGCAGCAACATCATCAGAAACGTTGTCAAAGGCAATAGTGTTTGCGTTAACTTGCCATTTACTAATTCTGTCTAAATCTTGCTTTTGGATGATACACTCAAACATAGTCAAAAAAGTGACTTGCACACCACCAGTACACAATGCAAAACGCAGTGTTTCAAATGATAGTACGGCCATGATTCCAGAAGGAGTATTTGTCTTATAAAGCTTACAGAATAGAGTGTGTACGCTTGCTTTTAATGCCTGTTTTTGGTCACAACAATCTTTAAATACGCTAGTTGATGAGTTCTTTTTGGGGATGGCAGACGCAGATAATGATACGGCAGGCGTTATCACGTACGAGACACTCTATGATTTGTTTCGCAGAGAAAAAAACAAAGAGGAAGTCCAAGAACTATCACTTGTTATATATCGTGACCTTTTGAATTACTTGCGCGAAAAACAAGCATATTATGATTCCTGTATGGCAAAAAGCGATATTTTCAGCTTAAGTGAACGTGACAAAACACTGCAACAATTGCAAAACGCAAAACGCCTCATTAAAGATTTGTATGAGCGTAGAGAAAAAAAAATCATAGAACTCTCAGTCAACAAAAGCAGAACCAACAGCAACCTCATTAACACACAATTCTTATTACCTGAAGAAAAAGCATTATATGAAATGCTCGTGCACACTCTAAACATGAGTAGAGAAGGCGTGCTCATTAAACTACTGGCCTTGCAGCAGCCAAGCATAACTGGCGCACTGCATGACATTTTGGGCATGCCGACTGCAAGACCTGAAACACCACACGAAGAACTAAGTCATTCTCCAACAAGCTTACAAGACACTCCCACAAATGCACACACGGTTTCTCCAACAAATCCTCAGTCACTGTCTCATACTAGCGGGGCAAAACTCCTCAAATTCCTTACACCTATAGACCAATTTCTCGGTGAAGAACTAGAACCTTATGGTCCTTACAGCCCTGAAGATAAAGCCTACATACCACTCTTGCTGGCAGAAATACTTATCACCACGGGAAAAGCAAAAGAAATAGAAGAATGAATTTAATTGCATTGCAGAATGTTTGCCATAACCTTTAAAAACCCATGCTTGTTTGTTTGTGCATGAAGTATCCAAAAACAGTCAAGCGATATTGCCCAAAGTGCAAAAAGCACACAGAACACAAGGCAGAGCTTGCAAAGAAAAAAACCATGGGCACAGCACACCCTATGAGTCATGGTAGTAGAGCAAAATGGCGCAGGCTTGCGACTATGGGAAACCATGGCAGATACTCACGTCCACCAGGTGGTGGAAAAATGTATGGCAAAAAGCAAACCAAAAAAACAGACTTTAGATTTACGTGCACCACGTGCAAAAAAACATGGACACCACACCAACCAGGAACACGACTTAAAAAAGTAGAATTCACATAAGGAAACAACATGAACCCACTCAAAGAAACAAGCAGCAAATTCATCAAAATACGCTGCCCAAAATGCAAAAATGAACAAATCATGTTTGGCAAAGCAAGCACCGCAGTCAATTGCCTGGTGTGCGTAAAACCACTTGCAGAACCCACAGGCGGCAAAGCAAAAGTCAAAGCACGCGTGCTCGAAGTGCTTGAATAAAATCATACTGAAGTTCTTAATATGGCTCTTGCGTCCACTCTTTTTCACCCCTACCTTTATTAACCTCTTCTGTGTTTTTTCATGCATGGCAAAAAAGACTGAGTTTCCTGCAGAAGAAGAACTCGTGCTTTGCACAGTCACAGGAATAAACCCACACTCTGTGTTTGCAGTTATGGATGAGTATAACAAGCGTACAGGACTTGTGCACATTTCAGAAGTTGCACCAGGACGCATACGTAACATACGCGATTATGTCAAAGAAGGCAAGAAAATCGTGTGCAAAGTCTTGCGCGTGGACAAAGAACGCGGACATATTGATTTGAGCATTCGTCGAGTAAATGAAGCGCAAAAACGCGAAAAAACAAACCAGATCAAAGAAGAGCAGCTTGCAGAAAAAATTCTTGAACAAGTCGCAAAAGCACGATCAGAAGAGCCTGCGGTGCTTTATGAAGCAATTAGTCAAAAAGTGCTTGCACAATATACTGGAGTGTATCCCTGTCTTGTTGCGGTTGCACTCAGTAATGCCTCCTTAGAAAAACTTGGCATAGAAAAAACACTTGCCCAGCAAATCACAACAATAGTCAAGGAACGTATCAAACCGCCAGAAGTCAAGCTCACAGGAGACTTTAAACTCCAAAGCCATGCACCAAATGGTATTGAGCTCATCAAAAAAGCTCTGGCAAAAGCTGGAGAAGCCTCAGGAAACAAACGCATAGCGTATACTGGTGCAGGAACATATCACCTTACAGTCATTGCAGAAGACTACAAAGATGCAGAACGCATGCTCAAAAAAGTTACTGATGATGTGCTCACAAGTATTCAAAAAGACAAAGGCACAGGAACATTCACGCGTCATGAAGGTGGAAAATGAAATCTTTGACAGTATACTAATCCTGTTGATAGAATATGACAGAATCAGCATTGAGACGGAGCAAAACATTCCGTATTCTTTATATACTTATTTGATTTGTTTGTTTCATGCCTGAAGAATCACTTGCTCTTGGAGGACAAGCACTTATTGAAGGAGTGCTTATCAAGACAAATGCTAAGATAAGCATGGCTGCACGAACACCTAAAGGCATTGTACGCAAAACAAGACCTTATGTGAGCTGGACAAAAAAATCACGATTCTTCGCACTACCAGTCATACGAGGTATTGTTTCGCTCGTTGAAATGTTGGTAATAGGCTATCGCGCGCTTGTGTGGAGTGCAGAATTGCAAGACGCGCAAAAAATGAAGTGGTGGGAGGGTGCAACAAGCATGCTTTTTGCAGGAGTGCTTGTTATTGGACTGTTTGTATTTGCGCCATACTATCTTGCAAGAATCTGGTTTTTGCCCACAAGTTTATGGTTTCACATTACTGAGGGCATTATACGCATGGTGGTGTTTATACTCTATCTTGCAACAATGTCTTTATTTCCAGATGTGTTACAATCCTTCATGTATCACGGTGCAGAACATAAAGCAGTACACTGTCATGAGGCCAAAAAAATACTTACTGCTAAAAATGTGCAACAATTCAGACCAGAACATCCGCGTTGTGGCACGTCATTTTTGGTGATTGTTGTGGTGGTAAGCATTCTCTTTTTTTCTCTCGTGCGCTTTAGTTCGTGGTATTATAACATTGCAGCACGACTCGTCCTTGTGCCAGTTATTGTTGGCATTTCTTTTGAATTATTAAAGTTGAGCGCGCGACGAGCAAAACTCAGCAAGATACTTGTTCAGCCAGGCTTGCTTGTACAACGACTCACAACAAGAGAACCAACTGATGACCAGGTTGAAGTTGCAATTGCAGCAGTTAAAGGTGTACTATGATTTCTTTTGTTAAACTCTTTTCAGGAATGCTTGCTAGTGTGGCAATTGTGTTGTTTATTCTACGTGCAATAGACTTTCTTTCATGGCAAATCTTTTGGCTTATTATGCTGTTACTTGGAGGATTTGCATATCTTGTACTGCCTTTATTAACATCAGAACCTCATGAATGAGTAAAAAATATAAGAAAGTCTTTAAAGCACTTTTTTCATTTTTCTGGAAGTAATTTAATAATAGTCGTTCCAGTTAAATGAATGATTTTTCAGGTCGTGCACAGTAATAGTGCCACATCGTTTGCAAAATCCTGCTGCACCAACCATTATTTGCCCACAACTTGGACAGGTTTCCATGCCACACCCCCTTAACAAAGTTTATTGCTAAAAAACACCGTAGGCGGTGAAGCCCACGGTGTTCCTGTCAGATACGTGAGTGAAGACTATGCTTTGTCTAACCAGTCATAACGGCCCAGTTCTGTGCCATGATCAAGTTCACATGAGCGACAAGTGTAGGGATCGTCAGTGGCAAGTTTTTCAATAATTGTTCCACAAGATACACACTTGTTTTTTTTCATTAATTCACCTTCTCGTCCAGTTTGTGCTGAAAGTATGCTTCAGGATCTTTGAGTTCATGGATGAACGTTTTTGCCTCATCAATGTCAGTGAGAAAAATCTCACTTTGTAGCATGTTACTCCTCCCAGCCCCAAAGTGAGTCTTCATCATGTTGCTTCCACAAATCCTCGCCATTTTCAGCAGCACATTCACCACGCCACCAGCCTTCTTCTTGGTCACTCAATTCGTCGTTGTCATGCAATTCTTCAAGCCAAGATCCTTCATCTTGCTCAAGCTCTGCACGTATGTCTTGTCGTAGGGTTGCTATACGATGCGCTTGTTTTGCCTCCATATTCCACACCCCCCTGGTGAAAATCTTCGGATAATCACCTATGTTTTTTCGAAAGAAGGAGATTCTTATATATTTGGCGCTAACAATTTATAAGGATTATAAAAATCTTAAATTATCAATCGTTTATATAAAAATAACAAGATTTATAAGTCGGTGCAAGATAACTTTTTTTGGTGGCGTATGAAACGTAAAGTAATTCAGATTGCAGAATCAACACAACTTATTAGCTTGCCACGAAAATGGTGTTTGGAGCACAGCATAAAAAAAGGTGCTGAATTAGAAGTGGAAGAACAAGGTTCGCGAATCATAGTTTCCACAGCTGGCGAGGCGCCATTACAACGTGCTGCCCTTAAAATGAGTACCAAAGAAAAATTTCTTCGCAGACCAATAAAATCACTCTATATTCTTGGTATTGACGAACTAACCATAGAATTTGATGACCCGGCAGTCTTGTCCCTTATTCAGGAAGAAACAAAAGAACTTGTGGGGTTTGAAGTCGTTAGTCACACACAATATGGCTGTGTGATAAAAAGCGTTGTGTCAGCAGTTGATAATGAATTTGATAATATTCTGAGAAGAATTCTCTTGTTACTCGTAGAAACTGCTCGCGATTCATTGAGCGCAATTCAAAGCAAAAACTATGCCGCACTTGATGAAATTGAACAGAGAGAAGAAATAAACAATAAACTCACTGCGTTTTGCCTACGAATTCTTAACAAACGAGGTTATCACGACCACCACAAGCTTACTGCGATGTACGGACTTGTTTGCATGCTAGAATATGTAGGTGATGAATTCAAATATCTTACTCGGGCACTTAAAAATATAAAAGAACCTTTGAGAAAAGAAATTATTGAAAAATATCAAGAGGCATGCATGCTCATGCAAAAATTTTATGACATAACGTATAAATTTACTGTTGATTCATTGTATGAGTTTAAAATGCTTAGAGTAAAAATTAATGATGAAGGTTTAGCGTTGCTTCGTAAAAGCAAAGGTGTTGATAATGAAATACTGCATTATGCAATACGAATTGCAGAAAAATTACACCACGGAACAGTGTTTATAAGTGCTTAAGGTGTTCCAGTTTTCTTTATGTATGCTTGCCTTACCTGTTCTGCGATAATTGAAAAATAACATGCAATGGCTTGTTTCTGTTTTTTTGCAAGCGGTTGTGGGGAATTGGTTTCAGGAGCTGGCTGGTTTAAAACTAATCTTGTGTTTTGCGTAGTTTTTCCCCATTGCTCAACAAGTCGTACTCCTGCTTGTGATTCCTGCGGATGAGTAATAGTTTCTTCTGCATACTTCTCCAAGACTGGGTCTTTTTCAGGATCATTCTTTAACAATTCCCTTGCAAGACATCGACCGTACTCACTAACTTTTTTTAAATGATCCAAAAAATATTTGCCAAGTCTTTTTTCTTCGTCATCGTATTTTTTGGCTTCAGTGTTATCTGATGCTGTTCTGCCAGAGAGAGTCTTTCGTTGGGAATGACAAAGATATGCCATGCGCAGATTCGCCAGAATGCTTGTAAGATAATGGGTAGTCAATGCAGAATTTCCTCTCCTTTTTTTAAATAATTCATTTTGTCTCACTAATCGCACAATTCTTCTTTGTTGAACCTTGAATAGTGCAGGATATTTTTCTCGCCCTCCTTTTTCTTCTTGTGGCACGATGTTTTTATATCGTATGTCTGCAGCAAATGCGCGAACATATTCAGCCCATGCTTGGCGATAGAATAAGCGCGGATCAAGAGGGATGATGTTGTCACATATTACCTTAATGTCTGGCGAAGTGCTTTCATATCTGCTGAATTTGCCTCCTTCTTTTGTATCTTTTTTGGCTCTTTGAGAGTTATTTGTTTTCAAGTATTTTTTGCAGAGCTCTTCTAATAATTCAACACTATTTTTCGGGATTAATGGCAGTTGAAGTCCAAAATTTGCAAAATGAACATCAATTCCTGGCATGATATTAGCTGGTGTTAGTTCAAGATTTTCCTCAGTAATGATTTTCCCACAGAAATCCCATATTTGAGAAAGCGGTGTCAACGCAGGACTTTTTGAGAAATAAGATAATATTAATTCTTTAAACTGTTCGTGTTTTTCTTGATAATCCAGAGTAACATGTGCAGGTGTATTTTTTGGTTTAATATTTTCTTCAGAATAGATTGAGTCTATGTCAATCTTTTTATTGTTACACGCTTTTTCCCAGTCACTAATTGTCTGGTAGTATGCTGCAAGAATTGTTCTGCCAAGACCAAGCAGTATTCTCTTGTCTTTTTTTTCGTGAGTAACTGCTAATTCTTCATTGATGGCGCTGAGTACGTCATCAAGATTTGAACCAATTATTCCATTTGTACACACAACAGAGCTTGCTTGTTGTTTTTCAGGATCGTTTTCAAAAGGATCTTCTGTTTTTTCAAAATGAACTGGATGATAGACTGGGAGTATTTTTCCGACTAAAATTTCTTTTCTTGCATGCTTTAAACCAAATTTGTGCAGAAGATTTGTGAGCTGTTTTGGAGTGTATCCTTTATCATTTCCGCGAAAAATCTTGAGAAATGGCAGATCAGGGTACGAAGTATTGGTACCAACACCTGTTTGCTTGCCTGGTTCAAGTAATGGAAAAACTCTTATTGAATTAGGGGTGTTTTTATATACAACTCCTAATTTTTCTAGACTGCCTAGTTGTAATAGAGTTGTTATTTCTCTTTTTGCAAGAGCGTATATGCCTTGATTTAGGGTTGTTGTGTATAACTTAATTGTTCCAAATGCGCGTGCAAAATGTGCTGCAGGGTCATTACCCATTATTCTGCGAGTATCAGAAATGTTTATCGATTCTTTGCCCAACTCTGGACTTGATAAAGGAGAAACAAGAGTCGTAGATTCTTCTTTTTTAGGGACTGTGGTGTTTTGAGCTGCTTTTTCACGTACGAAGTCTACAAACTCGTCAAACACATTGTGTGAATGTGTGAGATTTGCTGATGCCACGAGTTCAAACAATTGTTGTAAAAATTCAGGACTTGAAGTGTCCATAGTAGCAGGTGCTGTGCTAATAGTTCTTTGGGCAGTGGCAATTTCAGGAGCATTTCTTGGGGTATCTTGACTTTTTTCATTGCGCAAAACTTTTAAAAAAAGTTCCCTCAGTTCTTCTTTCTTTTTTTTGGCTTCAGTTAATAAACTATTGAATTCAGGAGCGCTTTCTGTAGAATAAGTAAAGGAACGCCATGCGCTTGTTGGAAGTGGAATTGTTGCTGTCGCGACTTTTTGTGGTGTGCTTATGAAAATCCAAGGAGTTAATGCATAGAAAGGAATGCTGAGCTGACCTGAACCTGCAGGGTCTTCCAAAAAAAATGCTTCTGGTTGTGTTGAAACAATTGCGTCAAGAGTAAGTTCATTATTCAAAAGCGTGTCAGTTTCAGCTGGAAAAGCATAATTTATAAGATTTTTTTTTTTGGGTGATTGCATAAGAAAAAATGAAAGCAGTGACGCAAGAGTTTTTCCTTCTGGTGAGGTATCTCCTTTATGAAGCGTAACTAGACCTATATTTATATCTGTAGTATCAATGTTCATTCTACAAACCCTTACAACTACTCATAAATGGTAGAGGTGTTTAAAAGAATTATGAGAAAAGTAGTTAGGCTATATCTTTTGGTTCAACACATTTTTCTTTGAGCTAACATGAATTTGTAATTTTCTTAAGCGCATTAGCAAGCTCATGAAGGAAGTCTATAGTAGCTCTAGGGATTTTATCATTTTTCATGCTTTCTTCAATTGTTTTTTCTAGAACAATATCTCCTCCTGGTTGTAACGCTAATTTACAAATACATGTTAATTCAGTGTTCTTACGTATTTGTTCTTCAATAGAAAGCATTGTTTTTGCTTCTACTTCAACAGGTTCTTCAACTGAGGGTCTGATTTTCACTGCAACACTTGCAATCATGCGTAAATAAGAAAGATCTGGACTTTTGCTTTCTGGAAGATTTTCGTATGTATCAACCAACATGTGCTGAAAGTTGCCTTTATAATTTGTAGGTCCTGCGGGAGAACTGCTTTCTGTTGGGTGTTTTTTCTTACCACTATACTCTAGTAAAAGAGCCGGGGTTGTATTAATGCAGCCTTTCTTAAATATCTCGTGTTCTTCTTGAGTGAGTGCACGAACTGAGCCCCAGAAAGATGTGTCTTCTAAGGTATCATCTGGGCCTTCTTGTTTGTAGACTTCATCAAGAGCATCAGACTCTAATGAGTCAGTTAAAGAATTTGCTACGGTTAATAGATTTTTAATACCTTTCTTGCTAATTGGTTTTTCTTGTTGATTTTTCTTTATGAATATCTGCCTAAGATAGCTAACAACACAGTTCATTCGTTCGTAATTTGCACGTAAATATTCAGGATGCACAACCACTACATCGAGCAGATGATAGGCTGAACGCATGTTGAACCCGCTCAGTTCGCATGCTGTTTGAGCTATAAGATCTTCGTTATCTGGTAAAGAATGGCGATGAAGAAGTCTTTCTGAAAGTCTGACTACTTCTTCATCACGCCCCGTCATAAAGATCTTCAGGGTCATTTCCTTTATAAACATTATGCACTGCTTAAAGGTGATTATTGATTTCTACAACTTGTTGTGCGTCTCTTGAAAGAGCACGATTGATGTTTTTCCAGCAAGGCTTAAAAATACATCCTGTTCTCTTACAAGTAAGTGCCTCGGTAGTGCAGTGGCCTAGCACTGAGCCCTGTCGCGGCTTAAACCTGGGTTCAAATCCCAGCCGAGGCGTGTTCCACGTGTGTGAGGGATTTGAACACGCAGTCACTGAGGTTCCTGCGCTTGCTTCGGCTGTTGCCTTGCAAGAATCCCTGCCGAGGCGTGTTCCACGTGTGTGAGAATTAAAAATTAATTTCTTGTTTGCCTTAGTTGATACAATCTTATTTCAACACCTTCTTGAGCAGGTATGTTGAGGTTTACTCGTCGTGATTCATCAGCCCAGTCAGGCAAATCATTTCCATCACTCAGCTTAATTTCTCCTTTTTCATCAGGTGTTGTTTCTACATGAATGTAGTGGTCTGCAAGATGTTGGGTCACGTTAGGATTTCGGTCAATAATATCGTGCGCATTGGATAAACATCTGTCCCAAATTATTTGGTCATAGGTATTAAGTATTGTTGCTGCAGAACCATCAATTTCTTCCCGAATGGGGTGCATGACTATTGCTCTCTGAGAAGGATTAAAACAAGAAAATTGGCGTTCTGCAAGAATCACTGAACGTAGGTCTGGCCAGCGTGTTGACCTGCCAATTCTGTTCAGAACTACTCTCCCAACAGCATACTGTTCTTGTTGACTTCTTTGCGCTACTTCGCCAAATAAAAGACGTGCGAGAAGTGTGTAATTTGTATCGCCTGCAAATGTTTCATCAGTTGTGTTAGGGTTTTGCCAGACGGATGGCGGTATCGCAGAATCAGCATAATCTGCAATTGCAGTATTTGGCATTGGCGGAGGTACATCAGGCGCAGAAAAATCTTCTTGAAATACTGGCGCGTCAATTTTGGATTCAAGAGTGTAATCAAGTTTTGTGGAAAAGGTAGCTGGTGTAGCAAGGTTCTGACCTTGAGAGATGTTGTGCAAGACATTTTTTTTGCGAAAATGTGCGATGCCTCCAACCATTGTCATGTTGAGTAATGCAAGTCCTGTTATTGTTGCGTATACTGCTGGATGGGTTTTTTGTTTGAGTGGGTTCATAATGTTATTTCAGGAAGAGGAGTATATAAACCTTTCTTTTTTGTTATTACTTCTTAATGATTAATTTTCTTTGAGCAGAGACTGTGGTGAGATACTCATTTTTTTGCCTTTAACAACACTAAATACTTAAATAGCGAGTTTTCATAATTGCTTAAATCTGGCATTTTTTGCCACCATGGCACAACCTGGTACTGCGTCGGTCTTGAAGCATGTGTTAAGAGAACCGATTCCCGCAAGGGTTTCCCAGTTCAAATCTGGGTGGTGGCGTGATAGCATGAGCGAAGCGATTTCTGCTCTGATTGACCAGAAGATTTGAACTGGGCTACGAAACGAGTCACAGCGAAGTTGAGTCTGCCTTCAAATCTGGGTGGTGGCGTGACTAAGTATGCTTTCGCAGCTGTATTCAAGTCTTTTGGATTTGAACATGCAGTCACTGTGGTTCCTGCACCTCCTTGGCTGTTGCTTTCGGAGGAATCTGGGTGGTGGCGTAAGAACCTGAACGTAGTTAGTATTGTTTTTGTGGGAGCGAGTGATTTGAATTGGATTATGAAACGACAGACGATAGGTAGTTTCTTTTCCTGTTTAATCAATCCTTAGAATATACCTGTCCTATAGTCATAAACTGCTGTTTTTGTTTAAACCGCGTATTTATTCGTGTTTTAAAAGAAAATTCGCTTGTTTTCTTAAGAGGCTTGAGAAGTTCAGAAACGTTCTTAGGAGAATAATTGTAGACAAAACCTCCTGTGACGAGGGATTTTTGATGGAATTGTCTTGCAGGATCATAAAAATAAACCAATAAAAGAGATTTACTGACTTGAGCTAACGAATTGAGATACGTACCTAGATTTTCTGGACTAATTTGGTGTAAGTTCAGCCAATCCAAAACGTTTGCGTTTTTATATTTGTTATGGACTGATTCGGTTTTAACACGTTTGAATTTCAAGTGTTGAAATCTCTTTTTTGCGCGGATGATTGCTTCTGAGGAAATATCAGTTCCGACACTGTTTGTGAACCCTTTTTTGTATGTGATTTGTACTGTGTCACCAATGCCGCATCCTGTGATGATCAACAAGTCTTTCTTGCCTATTTTTTTTAGAAAGCCGTTCACATGACTGAGAAAAGCAATATGATACCACGGGAGCTGAGGAGGAGAGTGGTTTCTATAAACAGCATCCCATTGTTGCTTAGTTTCCATGAATTGAAATAGTAAACAGATCCCTTATAAAGTTTTATAAAGTGTTTTCAGATTTTGTTTTTATATGACTCAGAAACACATTTTGATAATTGGAGGAACAGGAATAATAGGTAAGGCTATAATTGAAGAAGCATTAAAAATCAGTGCAAACCTGACTGTTTTCGGGCTCTCCCAGGATACATCAATTTCGAAAAAAGTTCTACAAATAGTTGTTGATCGGAAGAATAAAAAAGAATTTGAGGTGGCTGCATCACAGATTGGTATGGTTGATATTCTTGTTGATGTTGCTGATTTTGACAGAACAGATGCTCAACAAACATACTTTTGCTTTAAAGAAAAAGCAAAGCACTTTTTTATTATTTCTACAACGTTAGTTTATGATAGAACCGAGCCTTTTGATACACCGCTTCGGGGATCACATCGTCTGGCTGAAAAGGGAACTCTTGGCGGTTATGTGAATAAAAAACTTGATATTGAACATTTTTGGAGTTCTATCAAGGAGGTGCACTGGACAATTTTGCGGCCATATCATATCATTAGCCCGCACGACTCTCTTCTTGGTTGTATTCCAGATCACAATCGTGACCCACAGCTGTTTGATAAAATAAAACGTGGCGTACCATTAGTTTTGTGTGACGCAGGCAGAGTGTGGTTGAATTTTATCGATGCAAGAGATCTTGCCAGAATCATTTTAAAAGCTGCAGGAAATAAAAAAACTTTCAGCAAAGCATACAATACAGTTAACCCACAGAAAATTATGGCAAAGAACTATTACAAAATTATCGCGCAAGAGTTGGGCGTGCAAGTGAGTATACAAAATAAATCGTTGAAAGAAATATGGACTGAAAATAAGGGCTGGCAACTCACCACCTTACCTCATTTGTATGATGTTTCTGATTTGAAAAAAGATATTGGGTTTGTTCCAAATACCTCTCTTAAACAATCGCTTAAAGAAGCAATTGCGTTATATTGCCCCACAAAAAAACCTGTTTCAGAGATTCCAGTTCATCAAAGAATGACCCTTCTTCCAAAACCAAAACCTATTATGTGGTTGATAAGAAAAAAATAGAATGGTAAACGTAGGACAGCGCCAGAGTAACCAAAAGATTTATATCTCTTGGTGGCTTCCATGAATAAATGGTTCGATACATTTTTACCTTCATCATGTTGCTTCTTGTTTTTACGATTGCTTGCACTCCACTTGCTGAAAAGCAAACTAGCGTGGGGGTTCTTGTATCACTTTCGGGTCCTGGCGCTCAACTTGGAGAGCAATTACTAAATGGTGCATTGCTCGCAGCAGATCTTGTGAATGCACGTGAAGGTTTGAAGGGTCATACGATTCAGATTGTTCCTGAAGACTCGCAGAATGATCCTAAATTAGCGCTTTCTGGTTTTCAAAAGCTTGTCGATGTGCAAAACATTCATTTCATTCTTGGTGCGGGAAGTGGCGCAATGTTAAGTGTGCTTCCTCTCGTTGACCAGAAAAATATTGTTTTGTTCGCAGATGCATCGCACCCAAAAATTACGGGAACAAGCGAGCTGGTGTTTCGTCACGCAATTGTTGCTGATGAGAATGCAAAAATCATGGTTGACTTGCTCAAAGATACTTTAGTTCAGTCTATTGCAATCTTAACAACAGACGATGAGTATGGTGCTGCGTTTCAACAAGCACTTGTCTACCAGCTTGGTGTGTTAAAACCAGCAGCAACAATCACAAAAGAAATCTACAGTAATAAAGATGCAGACTTCAAAACAACTATTGGTAAGTTACTCTCACAAAAACCTGAGACTGTATTCTTAGTGGGGTATGGAACCTCTGCAGGTATTGTGATCAAACAGTTGCGAGAGCTCGGATTCACAGGAACACTTATCACTGATTTTGGATCAGTTCTTACTCCTGGAATTTTGACAAGTGCGGGTGAAGCTGCTAAAGGAATGTATTACAGCAAGTTTAGAGATTTATCGCCAGACTTCGCAAATACTTACAAAGCAAAGTTTGGCAAAGAACCAGGAAATATAGCGTTTTTGATGTACGGAGACATAGAGTTGCTTGCAGCAGCCATCAAAGAAGTAGGTGACGATCCACAAAAAGTTGCTAGCTGGATACGCTCTAAAACTGAATTCCAAGGCAGTTATGAAAACATGCGAATCACAGAAAAAGGAGATATTTTACCTCCCATCATGATGGATGTCCTGAAATAAACACCTCTTATTTTTGTTTATGCGTTCACTGAGTTAGTATTCGTATCATTTTCTCATACTTTTTCGTGAACACATTTTTCTGGTTGAACTACAGAAATCTCTCGTCGATAACCGTAAAGTATATAAAGGACTTCTGTCGCGAATTTAAATAGTTATAGGTGATTAAAAGTATAGATTAAAAAAGAGTTTCAGTTGTCGTCTGTTTAACATGCATTCTTGCGTTCAAAAAGACGATTCAAAGGGGTGACTCATGTATTATGGCAAGAATTGTCCTGAATGTGGCTCTAAAAACTTATTTGTAAATCGTGATAAAGGAGAAGTCATTTGCAAAGAATGCGGTCTTGTTGTTGAAGATAAAATGGTTGAACACGGCCAAGAATGGCGTGACTTTGATTCAGATGGTGGAGCAAGTGATGGAGGCTCTCGCGGATCAGGACAACCAATGACGTACACACAGTATGATCAAGGCTTAGGCACAGAAGTTGGTCACAGAGCAGATTTATTCCAGCTTGGCTCAAAAGACAGAAACAAATTCTTCAGACTCAGAAAATGGCAGTCACGTATTTCAACAGCAATAGAACGAAACCTTAAGCTCGCACTTGCTGAACTTAAACGTGTTTCAAGCTATCTTAAACTGCCAAAGTCAGTGGAAGAAGAAGCTGCAATGATTTATACACAAGCAGTCCAGCGGGGACTCGTGAGAGGAAGATCCATGGAATCAGTAGTTTCAGGCGCATTGTACGCAGGTTGTCGACGCCATGAAGTGCCGCGCACTTTAGATGAACTTTCAGAAGCGTCAGGCATTGAGAAAAAAGAAATTGGCAGAACATACCGCTTTGTTACGCGAGAACTTGGAATAAGTATTCTGCCAAGCAATCCTGCAGATTATATTGCACGATTTGCTTCAAGCCTCAAGCTCAGTCCTGATGCTCAAACTAAAGCAGTAGAAATCTTAGAAGATGCACAACACGAAGAACTCACTTCAGGCAGGGGACCTACAGGGATTGCTGCAGCAGCCTTGTATGTTGCAGCTCTTATGCATGGTGAAAAACGCACCCAACGCGAAGTTGCTGATGTTGCAGGAGTCACTGAAGTCACAATACGCAACCGCTACAAAGAACTTCTTGACAGACTTAAGCTAGAACAAAAAATAAAGAAAACCAAGAAAAAAGAAGTGAAGAAGTAGTTTTTTGTGTGTTTTTGGGAGGGGGCCGGGCATTGGGCTGAAGGGCAATGAGTTGGGTTTGTGGAGGGTGAGAACTAGCTTCAGTTATTTTTTAAACTTCACAAACAATTTCTTTTCAAAATCAAGAATAATCTTGTTCTTGACACTAATGCCTTCTTTTTTGAGAAGATTGATTTTGTGCTGGCAGCCTGTTGCAAAACCTCCTATGCCACCATTGCTGCATACCACACGATGGCAGGGCACGTGAGGTGCAAAAGGGTTGTGGTGCAGTGCAGCACCAACTGCACGATAGATGTGACCAGAACTTCTGAGTGCTTCACCAATTGCTTTGTAGGTGCTCACTTTTCCATAAGGAATTTGGGTACAAAGCCGGTACACGCGTTTCTGAAACGTGGTTAGCATCAGCAAATTAGTGCAAGAATTTGTTTATATTTCTTCCTATCATGCGCATAGGCATGAGCTGCTTCACGAATTTTTTCAGGAGTGATGTGAATTTCTTTCGCAGTAAGTTCTGAAGAAGTGTTTGCAATATACTGACAAAACTGAGTCACATTTTTAGGTTCTTGGGAATAATGTGCTCGCTCAAAATCAATCAGTTTTGGCACACCTTTTGAAATAATGATGTGCTTGTATGGACGGTGCATTTCTTCTTTTATGATGCCCGCATTGTCAAGCAAGTGACACTGCGCAAGTATTGTTCTTAGTATACGCACAACATTTTTTCGTGACGCTCTTGGCAACCATGTGCGAATAGGTTTGCCAGAGATAAAATTCATGATAATATAGTTTGGTGTTGCAAGATACAGTGTCGGTCCAATTTTGAGCGTGTTTAACTTTTTAAGCCATGAAGCTTCTTTTTGTAAGGTGTGCTGTGCTTTACTTAAGGGGTTGAGTAGTTTAATAGCTATCCACCTATCGTGCCACTTTGCTTTAAAGACAATGCCTCGCTTACCTTTTGCTAAAGGTTCTATGTTCGTAACCTGTTCGGCATGTAATTCTCGTAAAATTTCTGTTTTCATGATCTTGTACACAAATAAATCCTCAAAGAAAATGTGCTGCTGTGCAAGCTCCTTACCATAAAGCAATTGTTGGGCAATAAATTCATCAATTTTTTGTTTTTTTGTTGCACTGGAAAACAATAAAAGAATACTTCCTTGTTCCGCAAGAAAATCAGGTGCTTTTTTCAAAAATTCAGCAATAACTTCCCAGCCATGCTTGCCACCAATAAGTGCACTATCTAATTTGTAAGTATCTGAAGGCAAATACGGCGGGTTGAAAAGTATAGTATCAAATTGTTGTTGAGCAAGGTGCTGAAATAAATCGCCTTGTTTGAAGGTGATTTTTTTATGCGTCACATGTTGTTTGCAGTACGTAATTGCACGCCTGCTTTTATCAAGTGCGAGCACACTTTTCACTTTGGAAACTTGAGCAGCAGCAAGTGCCTGAATGCCTGTTCCTGTGCCCATATCAAGCACACGGCCGTGTGCGTGTAGCTTTACTTGCTTGGCAAGCAGTAAAGAATCTTCCTGAGGCTCATATATCATGCGTAGTAAAAAACCAAAGGGGCATATAAGGTTATGTGCAGATAATTCTATCAATTCTCAAAAAAGTGCTGAGAACTTCTTACTTCATCACACCCACACACTTTGTTTCTCTGTGCGTGCATTGTTCGCATTCCCATTGAATGTATTTTGCGTTGCCTGATATGGAGCTAAAATGCTTAATCATGCGCCCTTCACACTTTGGACATTTGCTTTCTTCTTTTGAGGAATCTTCTTTCATAAAACTTTGTGAAGCGGTTTTGTATTTAAATGTTGCGTAACAAACATTTAAACATTTTGAAAAATTTTTGTGCTGGCAAAATTTCGAATTGAAACTCATGAGAAAATAAGCGCAACGAGGAAGCGTCCTCGTGCGATAGGTATGTAATTATTACTTTTTCTTTGATTTCTTAGCTTTCTTTTTTGCCATGGTTTGTTTTCCTCCGTTTTATAGCTTGGTAGAGGAACTTATATTTAAATGCATGTTCTCGTCAGAATTTTTGCGACATTTTTTAGAAGTGCATGCGCGCTTTTTCTTTTTGTAGAAACCTTTTTATAGACGATAATTTTCAGTAAAAGAAATGATTGTCATGATTTATGTTGGCAGGTATGACGCATGTTAAAAAATGTGATCACAAAAGTTATTGCTCGTGAAGTCCTTGATTCACGCGGCAATCCAACTGTTGAAGTTGATGTGTTCACACCTGTTGGTTTTGGACGAGAAATGGTGCCAAGTGGAGCAAGTACAGGAACACATGAAGCAAAAGAATTGCGTGACGGAGAAACACGATATGGTGGTAAAGGAGTAAAAAATGCAGTCAGAAATGTCAACAAGCTTATTGGTCCAGCGCTCAAAGGAATGAATGTGCTTGCGCAACAAGAAATTGACCAACGCATGATTTTGCTTGATGGCACTCCTGAAAAAACGCGTCTTGGTGCAAATGCGATTATGGGTGTTTCACTTGCGGTCGCTCGTGCAGCAGCAGTGAGTCAGCATAAACACTTGCATAATTGGTTGCGAGAGATGAGTGCAACAAAAAAATGCAGGATTCCTGTACCTTTCCTCAATGTTATCAATGGAGGAAGGCATGCAGGCAACAATATTGATTTTCAAGAATTTATGATAGTTCCTCGAGCAAAAACTTTTGCTGAAGCACTGAGAATTTCTTCAGAAACATATCATGCATTACGCGAAATTATTGCAAAAAAGTATGGTATAGCAGCAACCAATGTTGGTGATGAAGGAGGATTTACACCACATTGCCACTCGGAACAAAGGTCGGTGTGCGAGCTCGTGCAAGAACCTCTTGACCTGCTTTCACGCGCAGCAGAACGTGCAGGCCATGCAAAAATGATTTCTTTTGCTACTGATGCAGCAGCAAGCCAGTTTTTTTCAGAACGCCACAAAAAATATGTGATTCAAGGAAAAAAAGTAAGTCCAGAAGCACTCAGTGATGTGTACACTCAACTAAGTGAACAGTATCCTCTTATTTCAATTGAAGATCCGTTTGCTGAGGAAGATTGGGAACATTTTGCGCAGCTCACGCATCAATTTAGAGGAAAAACACAGATTGTGGGTGATGATCTGTTGTGCACAAATCCGCAACGCATTTTTCGCGCAATAAAACAACATGCCTGCACATGCTTACTCCTCAAAATTAATCAAATTGGCACACTTACTGAAGCAATACAGGCAGGTAAACTTGCACAACATGCAGGATGGAACGTCATGGTAAGTCATCGTTCTGGAGAAACTGAAGATCACTTTATTGCAGACTTTAGCGTTGGTGTTGATGCAGGCCAGATCAAAGCAGGAGCTCCCTGCAGAGGAGAACGAACTGCAAAATACAACCAACTCCTTCGCATTGAGCAAGAGCTTGGAAAAAATGCAAGATATGCTGGAAGGAAAAGTTATGAATAAATTCAAAAAACAAAAGCGGAAAAAAACAAGAGCAGATGTTGCTGTTTTTGGCAGCACGCCAAACAAAAAGCTTGGTAGAGCAGTTGCTCAGGAAATTGGAGTTCCTTTTGGAGAGTTGCGCATGCTTCACTTTCCTGACGGAGAGCTATGTGTGAGGTTTATGAAGCCAGTTTGCGATAGAACAGTAGTTCTTATACACTCAATTCATCCGCTACCTCAAGATGCTTTTTGTGAACTGCTCTTTGCCTGTATTGGTGCACGACAGCAAGGAGCGAAAAAAGTTATTGCAGTCATTCCTTATTTAGGATTCATGCGGCAAGACAAGATGTTTCATGCTGGAGAGGTTGTTTCATCGCGTGCTATGGGTGTGTTATTGGCTGCAGTTGCTGATAAGGTAATTACCATTGACCCGCATTTACACAGACACAAATCCTTAAACGAAGTTTTTCCTATACCTTCACTGAGGTTAAGTGCCACAAAAACTATTAGTCAGCATATTGAGAAACACTGGAAAAAAGCAATTATAGTAGGTCCTGATGGAGAAAGCGACCAGTGGGCTGCAGAAGTTGCACGTCTTGCGCATTGCCAAGTGCTTGTTGTCAAGAAAAAACGCTACACTGCAAGCAAAGTTCGCACCAAAGTAAAAGACATTGGATTTAAAGGAAAGACCGTGATCATAGTTGATGACATTATTAGTACAGGACACACCATGCAAGAAGTTGCCAAACAAGTGTGGACTGCTGGCGCGCGTGCCATTGTCTGCATAGGAGTGCATGGTGTTTTTGCAAAAGGCGCGCTTTCTCGACTTGAATGTACAGGCGCGCGCGTCATGACGACAGATACAATCCGCAATCCTGTTTCAAGCATCTCAGTTGCAAAACTTATTGCTGGAGCACTCCATTGAACAAGAGTTGCCTGAGCGCAGATATGAGGGGAAAAAATTCTAAAGTTTTACTTCTTGTACTTGACGGGTGGGGATATCGCAGGAAAAAATCTGCAAATGCTATTGCGTTAGCACAACCAAAGTTCTTTCAACAGTGCATGAAAAAATTTCCTCACACTGCACTGAACGCTTCGGGAACTGCAGTAGGTCTTCCTTCACAAGTAATTGGTAATTCTGAAGTAGGGCATCTACATCTTGCCACAGGAAGAGTTGTAACTCAAGATTTAGAACGCATAAATCAAGACATACGAAAAGGAGGATTTTTCAAAAACAAAACTCTGGAAAACGCTTTCAACAACGCGAAAAAATCAAGGCTCCATATTCTTGGATTAGTGAGCGATGGCGGGGTGCATAGTCACATAAATCACTTACTTGCATTACTTGAACTTGCGCGTACGAAACAGCTCGGCACTGTTGTGGTTCATGCATTCCTTGATGGCAGAGATGTAGCTCAAAAAAGTGCTGAAACCTATTTAAATGTAGTCCAGAAAAAACTCATGTCAGGATGGCATATTGGTTCAATTATTGGCAGATGGTATGCCATGGATCGCGACAACAGGTGGAAGAGAGAAAAACAAGCATATGAATTGCTTGTTAATGGAATCGGAAAAACTGCGCAAAACTGGAAGCAAGGACTTGCTCAAGCATATGCCTGCGGAGAAACTGATGAATTTGTTACCCCAACACAAACCTCAGCTGATTCACAAATTCGCGATGACGATGTTGTTGTACTCTTTAATTTTCGTGCAGATAGGGCTCGTGAGTTAGTAAACGCATTTTGCAAAAAAGATTTTTCAGGATTTTCTCGCATACATCTTTCACATCTTCATTTTGTTTGCATGACACAAGATGATCCAGCTTTGCAGGTATCAGTGGTGTATCCTCAGTGCGCGCTTCAGAAAACTCTTGGCGAGATTATTAGTGCGCAGGGCTTCACGCAAGTGCGTATTGCAGAAACAGAAAAATGGGCTCATGTCACGTATTTTTTCAATGGATTGTCTGACAAGGTTTTTTCTGGAGAAAAAAGAATTCTTATTCCAAGCCCAAAAGTTAGCACGTATGATTTGGCGCCAGAAATGAAAGCCAAAGAAATTGCACGAGTAACAGTACAAGCACTTTCTGAGAACAGCCCTTTTATACTGGTTAATTTTGCGAATGCAGACATGGTGGGACACACTGCAAAACTCAAGCCTTGTGTGAACGCAATACGCGCAATTGACAATGCTCTTGCGCAGATCATACCTGAGGCAATTAATAAAGGAGTTGATGTGATCATTACTGGAGACCACGGAAATGCAGAACAACTTGCGTATCCTAATGGAATTCCTATGACTTCACACACCACTGCACCAGTACCATTTATTCTCATATCATCGCGATTTAAAAAACTCAGACCTCTCAAGAATTCAGGGCTTGTAAATGTGGCACCAACAGTGCTTAAACTCTTAGGAATACCACAACCTCACATGATGAATGCAACAAGTCTGGTGTGATTGTTCTGAGAGCATGAAAAATGAGTGATGAAAACGTATTCAATAACTTTTGAGATACTGCTTTACAAACAGCAGCCAAATTTACTTTTTTTTCTCTCGATGAGTGATATGGACTGGCCGGGATTCCTCGAAGTTCCGCAGAACAAGAGGTGCCAAAAATGCGAATTCTTTGAAGCATTTTTGAGCATGTTCGAATTCTGATAGTAAATGTAATTTTGGGAGCGAAGCGAAAATGTAGCTAATGGACTGGCCGGGATTTGAACCCGGAGTCTCCCGCAAGCCAAGCGGGCGCGTTGCCGTTATGCCACCAGCCCTTTGTCGGGAAAAGAGTTCGTGCTGCTTAAAAAAGTATGCTTCATTTAGGTAGTGCTAGCTACTTGGCTTTTTGAATATGGAAACTTTTTTTGAATGAAAGACCAGTTATTTTCTTCATAGCAACAATTAATTAATGATGTAGAGTCATCAGAACTTTTTTATTCCTTTCTGGGTTTAATACCCCGGGGCTCTGCCCCGAAAGTTTTTGAAGTGGGTTTGTTTTCTTGGTTGTATGAATGTTAGGTATGCATCGCATTGTAGTTATCGGATTCGGT
>JAHFOI010000010.1 GCA_023266895.1 Candidatus Woesearchaeota archaeon | reverse complement strand
AAAAGTTTGCAATAATTGCCATGCCTATGCCTGTCCAATATACTGCTCTGTCAAGAAATACCACCAGGGGTGTTTTGAATGAGTTTTGTTGGTTCATATGATCATCTTTAGAGATGTATGACAATAGGTAGTGTATAAAGATTTCTATGCACTACCATTTGCCTGGCCCACTATCTTCTTTACCTCATTGAGAAATTCCTTTGTATCAACAAAGTAATTAGGATATGCTTTTTTCAGATCTCCAATTTTATCTGCTCCAACAAGAACTACATCATAATCTTTTTGACCAGCATGTCTTTTTTCCAGAAAAGAGTAGTCAATAATCGCTTTATTTTCCTCTTCTTTAGTGTATGATTTGATGTTCACTTTCATTCCTAAAATGTCCAGTTCTAACAAAAAAAAGCGTGCTTTTTTCTTAGACTGAACTTCTTTTTGAAATAATTCTATTGCGTTTGTCCATGCGAACATTTTATTCATCACACTTAATTCTTTCTCTTTTTGAATTATTTGATAGTGAAGAGCATTCTTCTCTAGTGGAGTCCCTGGAACAAGAGGACAGCCCTCCTTAAAAGCAAAAGCAGAACCAAGTAATTTAAAAAAGTCTAACCATTCTTTTTCTCCTTCATTTGATTTGAGCGCTTGTCGTGTAAAAAAACCGACTGTTTCAATTGCGGTTGCCCAAAGATGCTGAAGTTTTGATCTTATTTGAAGCTCTACTCGCAATCCATTAAATTCTTTCTTATTTTTGTCACTTCTGTATTCATAAATAACATGTATGCTTCTGTAGCCATCTTTTTTCGGATACGTTATGTAATCTTTAACTCCAACTTTTTTGTGTTTGAAACCACTTTTGACATAATACGTTTCGTATAACTGTTTAACACTAGCAAATGATGGCAAGATAGCTCTACAACCACCTATGTCCTGCATTTGCCAAAGATTCATGGTCGGCGGACGCCCATCATACGATCTTTCCAATTTTGATAAAATCGCGGGAACGCGTTTTAAACGTTGCACAGTAAAAGATTTCTTATCTATAGCTTCTGCAGATATTTTTAGTCTTTTTTTAAATACTTGCATTGGATAGCTGTGGCTTGCACGCCAATTATCCAATATTTTCATTGAATTTTCTTTATCTTCTTCAGAAGCATTTTCACTGATTAAGATCTTTCCAGCACGGTTTACTTCTGATTTCATATATTGCGGCTTTATCCAGTTCATACGAGCAACAAAGTAAGGAACGTATTTAAATCTTTTTGTTTTTGCGCGATTGCAAAATAATAAAAAGTCGTTTTTGCATGCCAAGCTTATTGACGAGATACGAAAAGAAAAAGCAAATAAAACGCTTTTTGCGCGATCAAAAAAATAAAATAGTATGTTTTTGAGCAAGACTGCAAAGACAGTAGGAATGCTCTCTTGTCTTGAGGTGCAGAATAGGACTTTATTGCAATAATTACTCAGAGTCTTAGGCACTGTTGTGCGAGTGCTGCGATTTGTGTGGCAAAAAGGGTTGCGGGTGATATGTGATTAAATGGTTGTCCAAGTCGTGCTGCGTGCTGGAGCATGTGTTCTTCAGGCAGTGTTGCAAGGATGGGTGCGAGAAGGAATTTTTCAGAAAGTGTTTCTGTTGTTGTTTTATTGACTATCATGCCTCGTACATTTGGGCATGCATGGCGTAAGCGTAGTCCTTCAGTAATGCTTAGCCTGTCTGGTGTAACAACAATGAGGTTATTTGTGGCATTGCCCAACACTGTTTGTGCATCTGTGCCAAATCCTGCTGGTCCGTCTAATATAAGTGTCTGCGCTTGTGTTTGATAGTGTCGTAATAATGCAGGAAGGCGTGTGAGTTGTGTGTGCGCGTGTTCTGCTGCTATACTTGCAGGTACAAATCGTAGTCCTGTGGGGTGCTGGTAGAGTGCCTGCTGGGGTGTGCATTTGTTTGCAAGCACTTCTTGAATTGTGTGAGGCAGGTGTGTGCTTCCGAGGAGTTGGCTCATGCTTGGGCTCGTGATATTTGTGTCAAGGAGAATTGTTGATGCTCCTGCATGCGTCATTGCAAGTGCAAGATTTACTGCAATAGTGCTTTTTCCTACACCTCCTTTTCCTGCAAGCGCAAGGACATTGTGAGAATCATTATTTTTACCATTAACAGTATGAGGAGTATTATTTAGCATGTTTTCTTGCATAGTATTGCTGTGCAACGAGTTATTGTTGTTCATGTTCTCCAATAAGAAGTTTTTCTACGTAGATAATAAATTCTTTGGTTCTGTGAAAGTAGTCTTGAATGATATCAATAGTTAATTCAACATGCCCTTCATCAAGGTGTGCGGTCATGGTGACATGTCTGCGGTATTCTTGTGTTCGCTCAAATTGTGCTTTGTCGATTTTTCTGAGCAGTTGATAAAATGCAATGTAGTTTTGAATAGTAGGATCATGAGCGTACAGGCTTTTGCACACCTCTGCTTTGATGCGCGCAAGTGTGGGTAGTTCTGTTATTTTTTTTTGTTCTTTAGCATGGTTGAGGAGTGCATTCATTACTTGATCAAGGCAGTTAATGAGGCGTTCTATAATGCTTTTTATGACATCAACTGTGCGTGTGTACTTGAGGCTTACAAAAATAAGGTGGTCTGCGCGTTTGAGTTCTTGTTTTGCGTTTTGGAGTGATTCTTTCATGTGTGAGCTTTTTGTGTGAATGTGTTGATTCATGTACTGTGTTGATTGTGTATGTATGTGTTTTGTTGCATAAATTTTGTGGTATAGTTTTGTATTATTTTTTTATGTGAGTGAAAGTATTGCTTTGGCAATGTCACCATGTGTTTCGAGGGCTGCTCGTGCTGTTTCTTTATCTTTACCTGTTTGTTGCATGACTGCAGTAATGTCTTCTTCAGTTATTGCGGCTGCTCGTGGTTGTTCTTTGATTGTTCCTGAGATTTGGTAGTTTTCTTCACCCATCATGTTGACTTTCATGACTGAGGGCTGTTGTATGATGATATCTTTGTCTTGGCAGCGTATGATAACTTCAGAAGCAATGATGGTTTCTTGTTGCATGCCGAGTTTGCGCATTGCACGCTGTACATCTCTTGGGTTCATGCCAGGAATCATGCTGTCTCCTCACGCGGGAATAATAATGTGGAGCACAATAACCAGTACTGCTGCTGCAATGCATATGCCTACAATAGTCCATGGTGAGAGCTCTATTTTTGATTTGTAGTCGTCAAAGTAGCGCGTGAGTCCTGCTGTGCCTGAGGGCATATTGACGCGGTCTTTTGCCATAGTAAGTTTGGCTTGGGCAAGGATAAGCTGCCTTTTGTGCGCCTTGACACTGATAAGCAGTGTTCATGATATGACTCATGAGGGCGTGTTCGCATTCTACTAAGCAGCACGTGAGTGCCTTGCACCAGTTAGGGCTATCCGTTTCAACGTTTCCTGCATCATCGTCTGCTGGTTAGCTCAGCAGCCTCGCGGATGCCTTCGCAGCATTCATGCTTGTAATGCAGGCCGTGCCGTTTCTGTGATGGAGCCATCCATTGCTGGATCTGTTGCCAGTAACTTGTTCCTCAGTTATTATTCTGATTGTAGTGGGCAGACTTTCCTCAGCAACGTCATTGACGTCACCGTCAGCGAGCTCCTCACCCAAGCCAAAGTCTAGTAATAGACGTTTGTATTTAAACATTGTGTAGGAAAAACACCGCTGGACAGAATAAGATAACCACTACGCAGTGACTCTTTGCCACCATCTTTATAAACCTCCTACTACTGTTAGGACTATCATCCTGTTGAGGTGCATACCATGCTATGTAACAAGTGTAGATACGATTGGCAACCACGAGTAAACACGCCTAAAGAATGTCCACGCTGCAAGTCACGCCTTGACTGGCAAGCAATGGTTGTGTAAGATTTATTAAGAACTCATTCGTTGATCATAAAAAGAAAATTCCATCTACCAAAATAGGAGTAAAAAATGAATCCAGCACCCCTTCCAAATTCTAATGATGACAGCAATGAGCAACTAACTTTTCTTTAGAAACAAGTTCGTGACTATGTTCTGAAAAGAGTAGGTGAAACTGACTTAGTTGTGAGTTCAAGATTTTTTCTTTGAGAACATACAATCTTCTTGCGCCAACTGAATGTAATGGTCTGGAAATAATATGTAAACACGTAAGTGCAGTTTCGAGGTTAGGTGCTCTGTTGTATTGCTCTTCAGAAGATAATCAACGAAGAAAAGATAATGGATTGCCAGATTGGAAGCTTAATGAACCGTGGTAAACAGTATTGCTTTGTTTGAGTTTTATCTTGTGTACCACCCTCACAAATAATTACGGTGTGAAAGTTTTAACAGAGTTCTTTTTCCTTGGCTTTTTAGAATGTTTGACTAATCGCAAATTGTCTCACACACTCACCAATACACCAAAAAAACATTCACAATACTTTGTTTGAAACGATTTTTTTGAGTTTAGTAATTATTTGAATTGTACACTGCGCTTTACGATCATGATAGTCTTTCTTGATCATGAATCCTTCATAGGCTATGCGATTCCTAATTTTTCGCAGTTCATCAATGGTTTGGAGTTCATGTTCACTGAATTGTATTGAATATTTTATACGGAGATAATCAATGAGTGCTATGTAACTCAAGGTTTTGTAACCATCAACTGCAAGGAGTGCAGTGAGTAGTTGATTGATTAGTTCATAGTATGCTTCAATGATGAGTGTTGCAAATTCAGTTGGATCTTTGTTTTTTGAGTCCCGAAGTCTGACTTCAACTTGTGCGAGCAAGTTCTTTGCACGTTCTTTATCAGGAGTCATTTTGATGAGTTCCTCCATTTCAGAACACCTTCAAATATCCATACAAAATGCTTCCATTGACTATATTATTCTTGAGTTCCTTGCTAAGTTCGCTGTATTTTTTAACAAACAGGAGTGAAATCTTTCTATGAAGAAGTGTTTCATACTTTTTCAGGCTCAGAGTGCTTTCTTCTGCAATTACTGCAATATCAATATCACTGCATTCAATGTCTTCGCCTCGGTTTCCGCTTCCAAATAAAATAATCGGGTCAGGACTGCATAGTTCAACAATATTATTTGTGAAACCATTGAGAGTAAGTTCACGTATTAATGACCACTTTTTAAGAGCTTTGAAAAACTGCCCATCACGAACTGCACGATACAAAGGATATATTCCTTTGTTTGATTTGGCAATAATTCCTTCTGTTATCAATGCATTGATATATTTTTTTGTTGACGGCGGTGCTATTTTCGCAAGTCTGCTCATCTGACGAAGCTGAAAATCAGTTGTTGGCTGCTGAAAAAACAAGTTCAGCAACCGATATTCGTTATTCTTTTGTAACAGTTGTAATAGTAAAGTAACAAGTGTTATTTAATTGTCACGCGTATTATGCACCATAACGACAAAACAAAAGAGTGATCGATTTGTTTCATTTTTTCTTCTTGTTTCGTGCGCTTCCTGGTGGTCCGGAGAACCAATCTTCGTAGGTTTTGATTTTTCTGTGGGGTGGTCCTGAAAACCAGTCTTCAAAGGTTTTTATCTTGCGGTGTGCTGGTCCTGCAAAGCCATAGGCAAGTGGTTGGTGGCGTTGGCGTGATTTTTTGACTGAGTATTTGTGATGTATTTGTTTGCGAATTACTTCTGGTACTGAGGTGTGAGTTTGTTCTGCTTCATGTTGAAGTTGCGAAAATACTTTTTGATTGATGCGTAGATGAATGCTTATGCTTGGCATAGGTGAAGAAGTATGTACTGCTTATTAAGCTTAGTGGTAGTGTTGGTACCAACTGGTACCAGTTATTGGCGGATTTAATATCTCAATGAGATACTGAAGTATGGTCTAAAGCCATATGGTCTAAAGAAGTATAATATAAGTAAGTCATAGTGCGACAAAAGATTGATTACAAAAAGATTATTTTTTTTCCTGCTGTTTCTCAAACACTTTTATGGGCAGTTCTTCTTGTCCTTGAAAGAGCACGTGTTCTTCAATGAGTTTGAAGTTGTTTGATTGTGCTGCATGTAAGACTGCGTCAGTATTTTGTTGGACAATGAGTGCTATTTTTCCTTTTGTGTTCATGAAGTGTCGTGCTCTGTTGAAGAAGTTATGCATGAGTTTGGTAGTTTTTTCTGGAGCATGCGCATGTTGCGGTGGGTATGATACAATGCAGTCAATGCTTGCTTCCCCAAGTTTGATGTCAAGCCAGTCTATGTCTGCTCTGCTGAACTCAATTTCTTTATTAACGCCGGCAAGTTGTGCGTTTTTTTTTGCCGCGGATACAAAGGTGAATTGGTCATGCATTGCAAAGATGGGTTTTTGTTCAGGTGTTTTTTCTGTGGGTTTGTTGTCCCAGTTGCTGATTTTTTCTTTGAGTGCTGGCCAGAGTTTAAGGAATGCAAATTTTTCTTTGGCGTAATAGTGTGGTGATATTTTTTGCGCGTACAATGCTGCTTCTATGGGTATGATTCCATGCCTGCAAAACGGGTCAAGGAGTGTTTTTTTTGCTGAGTATCCTGCAATGCGAATGAGTCCGTAGGCAATAGTGCCTTTAAGGCAGTTTGTTCCTAAGAACACTCTGTAGGGTCGTTTGCTGAGGTCAAATCCTGTGAGGTCTATTCCAAACCATGCTTTTTTTTCGCGAGTAAACACAAGGAAGGTGATGTCGTGGTTTTTATAACTGACTTGGTTTCCGGTTTTTTCTTTGATAACTGTGCTGCAGGCATCATTGATTTCTTGGCTTGTGAGTTCATGAGTTTCTTTGTCACATGTGACTTGGAATGTTTTTTCTTTGGTAAGGTAGTCGCTTACGTCTGGCACAAGTGCTGCATAGCTTGTTGCATCATTAAGTAATATTGTTCCTTTGTTGAGGCTGAGCATGACTGTGCGTGTGCTTTGTGTTTTGTAGGCAAATTCGCATGCGTTTTCAATACTGCAAGAAAAAAGCACTGCTTCAGTGAGTAGTTCTGTTTTTGCGCTTGTTATTTCTCGCACTTCTACCGCAGTACTTGCTTCCATGCCTTTGTGTGTGAGTGCTATAAACTGAAAATGCTTACCTTCCATGTGTTCCTGCGCTATTTTCTTCGAGTGTTTTGTCTTCTGCAGGGATGATAGTTGCGCTCACAACTGAATCCTGTTCATCAAGTCGCATGACGCGTACGCCTTGGGTGTTTCTTCCAATGATGCTGATTTGTGAGGAGGGTGTTCTGAGCACTATTCCTTGTTGTGAGATAAGCATGATTTCATCAGTGTCTTTGACTGGTCTGACGGCAACTACCGTGCTGTTTTTGTCTGTGATTTTGATGTTGATCACGCCAATGCCTCCTCGGGCAATGAGTCTGTACTCGCTGATAGGGCTTCGTTTTCCATATCCTTTTTTTGTGATGGTAAGTAGACTTTCATTGTCGTTTGCGATTGCTGCGCCAACCACCTTGTCTCCATCGTGCAGGTTTATGCCGTACACGCCGTATGCTGTTCTGCCCATGGCGCGGACATCATTTTCATCAAACTTGACTGCCATGCCTTGTTCTGTTGCAATGAGGATATTGTTTTTTCCTGTTGTGTGCAGTACGCTGATGAGTTTGTCTTCTTGTTCTAGGCTAAGCGCAATAATGCCTCCTTTGCGTGGATTGCTGAATTCTTCGAGACTTGTTTTCTTGACTATGCCATTGCGTGTGGTCATGAAGAGGTACGTGTTTTGGCTGAACTCATGCACTGGAATAAATGTAGTGACGTGTTCGTCTTGTTCAAGTTCTATGAGGTTTGCTGCGGGTGTTCCTTTGGCGTAGCGTCCTGCTTCTGGTAGCTGGTAGACTTTGAGCCAGTGTATTTTGCCAAGGCTTGTGAAGCAGAGTAAGTAATTGTGTGTGTTTGCGAGGAAAAGTTGTTCTACCACGTCTTCTTCTTTTGTTTCTGTGCCGATGATTCCTTTACCTCCACGTTTTTGTGCTTTGTACGTGTCGAGGGGTATGCGTTTGACATAGCCTGCATTGGTGACCGTGACGATGACATCTTCGTTTTTGATGAGTGATTCGTCTTCTACTATGCTTGTGCTTGCAATGATTTGCGTGCGCCGTGCATCGCCGTATGTTTCAGAAAGGTGTGCAAGTTCTTTTTTGATGAGGTCATTTATTTTTTGTTGGCTCGCGAGTATGCTTTGGAGTTCTGTGATGAGTTTAATTAATTCATCGTGTTCTTGGTTGAGTTTTGTGTGTTCAAGACTTGTCAGACGTTGGAGTTTCATGTCAAGGACTGCTTGGGCTTGTATTTTAGTGAGTTCATGGTTTACGCTAAGCGCTTCGCGTGCTTCTTCTGTGCTTTTGCTGGCCTTGATAGTGATAATGACTGCGTCAATATTTGTGAGTGCAATGAGTAATCCTTGTACGATGTGGTCTCTTGCCTGTGCTTCTGCAAGGTCATATTCTGTGCGTTTGCGTATCACGACTTGTCTATGTTGCACAAATGAATGTATGATGTCTGTGATCGTGCATATTTTTGGTTGTTTGTCTATGATTGCGAGGAGTATGATGCCAAATGATTCTTGAAGTCGTGAGTGTGCATGTAATTGGTTGAGGATGAGGTCTGTGTTTGTTCCTTGTTTGAGTTCTATAACCACACGCATGCCTTCTCTGTCGCTTTCGTCTCTGATGTCAGTGATGCCTTGGATTTTTTTGTCGCGTACAAGGTCTGCGATTTGTTCTACAAGTTGTGCTTTGTTGACCATGTATGGTACTTCATCAATGATGATGCGTTGTTTTCCTTTGTGGTCTTCTATGTGTGTTTTGCCTCGGACAGTAATTTTACCTCTGCCTGTTGTGTAGGCATCATGTATTCCTTGGGTTCCACAGATTATTCCTCCTGTGGGAAAGTCTGGTCCTGGAAGAAGTGGTAATATATCCAGAGGTGTTGCTTCAGGAGTGTCAATAACGTGCATAATTGCAGTGCATGTTTCGCGCATATTGTGTGGCGGTATATTGGTTGCCATGCCTACGGCAATACCTGTGCTTCCGTTGAGTAAGAGTATGGGTGCTTTGCTGGGAAGCACAAGTGGTTCTTGGAGGCTGTTGTCAAAGTTTGGCGCAAATGCCACTGTTTTTTTATCAAGGTCTTCAAGGAGTTCGTCAGCAAGTGGGGTGAGTTTGCATTCTGTGTATCTCATAGCTGCTGCTGCGTCGCCGTCAATGCTTCCAAAGTTTCCTTGGCCATGCACGAGTGGGTAGCGTAGGCTAAAGTTTTGTGCCATTCTCACAAGTGCTTCATAAATGGGTGCGTCGCCGTGAGGATGGAATTTTCCCATGACCTCTCCAACGATGCGTGCTGATTTTTTGAATGCTTTTGTGTGTGCCATGCCAAGTTCATGCATGCCAAACAGCACTCGTCGATGCACTGGTTTAAGCCCATCAGCGACTGCGGGTAATGCTCTGCCGACAATGACTGACATAGAGTATGCTAAGTATGAGCTTTTCATCTCTTCTTCAAGGATTCGTGTGACGATTTTTGAGGTGTCTTTTGGTTCTTCTTGGATAGGTGGTTCTTGAGTCATTTTCCGTCTATAAAACACAAGTAAGAATGGGTTTATAAGGGTTGTTGTGACTGCTCAAATAACTTGTTTCAAAATTTTCTGTTGTGGAATAACAAAAACTCGCTGCTCGGAGCTATCCGCGGGCTAAAGCCCATGGTTTTACGCTCTCGCCACACAGCGAGTTTTTGGGATTAAAAATTTCGCACTAAAGTGCGAGGTTTTAGACCCTGCAAAATTTTTAATAACAAAGTTTTAAAGTACTGTTGATTTTAAGAAGTTTTAGTATGAATGACGCACGGTATGTACTAAAAATTTCGTATGCATCTTCAGTAAGTAGATTTTCTTTGAAACGTAAAGAAGATTTGGATTTAAAAAAAACAGAAACAACAGATTCTCTTGCAGTAGTTTGTGGAAAACAGATTAAGATTTCAGGCATAGAAAAACTTCCGCCAACTCAGTTGTATGTTGGAAGTGTGCGTATACCAAGCTTGAGTGAGGTTCTTGACAGTAGAGCGCATGCGCCTGTAAACATGAAAATGCTCATGACGCAAGCAATGCGCACAATGCAAGTCATACCCTCTGCAAAAAGAAAACCGAAAAAGTACGCACGAAGACAAGAACCAATCTGCCAAAGAACCCCTCCAAGTAAACTGACTGAACAAAAATTACAAAAATTGTTGCCTGAAAATAATTTTTCTTATGTGCCTGAAGTACGCAGGGGGAGTGATGGAACTAGCATGCAAGGGACATATATGAAAAAGGTAGATCCCTCCCACCAAAAAAAACTGGATTTAGAAGCTGCTCTTGGAGGTGCTGCTGAAAATCTTTCTGTGCCTGTTCCGGCTGCACCTATTGCAGCTCTTGAGCTAGTGGCGCCCAAACCAGAATTACCTGAAGAATATCAAAAACCTGTGATGATTGTGACACCCACAACTGCAAGAACATACAAGAATTTGCGAAGAGGTATGTCTCTTGAAGTTGCGCTTAGAATTGTGACCGCAGAAGAAAATGCGAAGGACCTATTTTCTGAACTCAAAGAGCTCTTGTTGGAACGCGCGTATAGAGATACTGAAGTTTTAGAAAGTCTGGGCTCCTATGCAAGAAAACACCAGGGTGCACCAAGAGTTAGTGAAGGACGCATTCTTAACCCTGCACGAGCATATCCTGCTCTTGTACGCATAGTGCGTGATGTTGCCAAAGACTGGCAAGAAAAGATTCGTAGTTCAGCAACTCCTTGCGATGTGGTTTTTGATGCTCAAAGAATTTTGGAGATGCTTCGGGAAAAAGGTATTGCGCCGTATGAAGTGCATGAAGCAATTCAACTTGCTCACCAAACGGGTGTGCTTGTTGTAGGAGAAACAAAGAAAAATGAGATGGGTTACTCAGCTTTAAGCGTGGATGCATTTATTGATGATTTTATGGGAAAAAGAGTTAGTATGGATTACACTCCTGAAGATCTTAGGAAAGGAGAGCGTGTGAAAGAACATTTGGAATTACTGCGCAAAAAAAGATAATTACGCACTAACTATTTCTGATTATTTTTCGCACATAATCTTGGTTGGAAAAATATTCCATTACCTGAATATAATGGGATAAAATCTTTTTGCCATGGAATGAGTCGAAGGTATTCTTCAAAGCGTTTTATGTTTTGATACATTGGCAAGGGTGTTGGGGGCGGATCCAAGAAAAGTGCGAGTTGTGATTCAACAACACTCCACGGTTGGGTAGAATCATCAGGAAAAGGCATCTTGTATGTGCTATGAACACTTGTTATTTTTCCTTCAAAGAGAGTTATTCTTTCATAAAAAAGTTTTCCTTCATAGGTTATGCACAAAAATTCTCGGCATCCTGCAAAAACTCTATCAACAAGAAGGTGTTCATCATCTTCCTGAAGAATATAGCGTGCAATAACTTCATAGATTGGCACCTGTTCTGCAAATCCCCGAGGTGTTCCTGATAGTGTTTCTTTTTTCCAGCGCATACGTATTATTCAATAACTTGTTAATTAAAGGTTTCTAAAAAAGTTTTCTAAAATGCGCGTAATCGTTTTTCTATTTTGTTTAATTCTTGTTCGAGAAGGTCTATTTTGTTGAAAGTATTGTTTTGTTGTTTGCGTTCTGACTTTTGTTCTTGACATGAATGTCGCGGCATGTTTTGCGTTGGTGGCATGTTTCTTTTGGGGAGTATGTTTTTAAGTTTTCGTGTTTGGCTTGCTATGCTATCAAGTGTTTTTTTGAGTTGTTGTATATTTGTTTCTTTTTCGTTGCGTATGCGTGCATAGTCTTGATGATCTTTAAGAAGTGTGATCACTCGTTTTGCTGTGCTGAGTACGTTTTTGCGTACATTTTCTGGTTCTGGTATGCCGACGTAGAGAAGGTTGCTCATGGTTGTTCTGGGCTTAGCAGGGTGTTGTCTATGTCTGCTATTGTTTTAGTGATTTCATCAAGGTCTTTTGCCCATTGTGCAAGCGCGTTGTCTTCTTGTTGTTTTAGTTCTGTTATTTTTTCAAGAAGTGTATGCGCTTGTCCAATTCGTTGTTTAACGAGGATAAGTATATCCATGATGTCTTTGTATTCTTCTATGCGGACAAATACTGGAGCTTTTTCCATGAGTTCACCTGTTGCACACGTTTAGTATTATCTTATAGTATTATTTTAGTATACTGTTGTAGATTTTTTTCATGATCTTGTTGCTTTGTCTAATACCATATCAATGTATGTGATTTTTTTTTCTGTGTCTTCTAATTGTACTCTCCATTGTTCAAAAAAGTGTTCTTGCTGATTTTTGAGTGTAGTGAGCTGGTTCATGATGTGTTCTGCTTGTTCTAGTTTTGTTCGTATGATGTTTGCACCTGAAAAAATTTGCTTGTAGTCTGTTGTTGAAATAAACATTGCACGTGGTTGTGCGCGTATTTGTTCTGGCGTTTCTTGAAATGACTGGTGAACTGATTGAAATGAATCGCGAGGTTTTGTTTCTTCTTTTTCAAACTGGATTGGCTCAAGCAGGAATGGTTTTTTTGGTTCTGATACTTCTATAGTTTGTCCTGCTTGTACTGGTTCAATATCTGAAGAAATATGTGACGCTAATGAGCCTGACTCAAATTGTGGTGGTGAAGGCAAGGGTGGCAGACTAAATTGTATGGACTGCTTTTTTTTCCCAAAGAGTTCTAAAAATCCCATATCCCCCTCCTTCTTTCTAGATCTTCACCTTTTAGATCATTTAAAAAGATTTGCGAGTACAAAAGAATAGTAACAAAGACACTACAAAAGCCATATTGTATCATCTACTCGCCCCGAAGGTTTAAATAGAGTGTTAAATGAAACAAAGTCATGGAGCAAAAACTTACGGTTCGTGCAATTATTGAGATGCTTGGTGCACCCAAGGAATACATTGAGCTGACGCTGAAGAACTATGTAGAAAAACTCAAGCAGGAAGGTCTTCAGATCACGAGTGTAGATTGCGTTCCTGCAGAACAAAAAGAGAAGTTTTTCAGCGTGTTTGCCGAGCTTGAAATCTTGTTTGCAAAGCCAAAAGAATTATTGGATTTTTGTTTTGATAGCATGCCGAGTTCTATAGAAATTATTGAACCAGTCAATGTACAAATGACAGGAGCAGAACTGTCTGATTTGCTGAATGACTTACAAGCACACTTGCACGATACTGATTTGTATGTGAAAAACGCACGTGCTCGTCAGGAATTGCTTGACAAGAATGCATTTAATGTGCTAAGAAATTTTGTGAAGTTTGCCTTGCGATCAGGTCCGCAGACTTGTGAACAACTAAGTGAAGTGACTGGCATCAATGTTCCTGAGCTGTTTAAGATTCTTGATACTATGGTGGTGCAAAAGTTTGTAAGAAAAAAAGAGGATTTGTACTCCAATGAGTGACTTTTCTGATGGTGATTTGAAAAACAAAATTGAGAGCGTGCTGTTTAGCACAGGCAAGCGTCTTTCAGTGCAAGAGCTGGGTAGTTTGTGTAAAGAGCCTGATGTTGCAAAACTCAAGCATGCCTTAGGTTTGCTCAAGAAAGAATTAGAGGAAAAGAAATCAAGCATTGCGTTGCATGAAGAAGGTGATTATGTCAAATTAGGTGTTCGTGATCAGTATTTATCTATTGTGCGTAAAGTTGTGAAAAAAACTGAACTTACAAAAAGCGTGCTTGAAACTCTAGCAGTGGTTGCGTTTAAAAGTCCAGTGCTCCAAAGTAAGGTGATTGCAATAAGAACAAATAAGGCATATGATCACCTGAATAATCTTGAAGAATTAGGATATATCACAAGAGAAAAACAGGGAAGAACAAAACTGATTAAGGTTGCGAAAAAGTTTTTTGAGTATTTTGACATTCCTGAGGATAGGCTCAAGGAACGTTTTGGTAATGCAAGCAGTATTGAGCAGGCAATTGCAAAAAAAGAACTGGAATCATCACCTCAATCACCTGCAATAGAGCCGTATGGAGATGTTGCTGCTGTTGCGCCTTCTTCTGAAATTATCCCACAAGATACCATGGCGGGTTTAGAGGTGTATGCCATAGAAGAAGGTCCAACGCCAAACCCATTGTCACACAAACTTAAAGAAGAAAACTCAGGTTTTGCAAAAAAAGAAAAGAATTCGCACATACCCACCCCGCTACCCACAACTGAAGCAACACAGCCTGACTCAGTGCCAAAAAAAAACACACCCCCGCATAAAGCCTTTTCAGAAACCGGTTCAGTTTCTATTGAACAAAAAGTTGATGAGCGTGTTGCTAAAATGATACAAGGCAAGGATGATTCTGATGATAAAGATGGTGATGTCTAATGGTGTTCAAAGTCTTTAGCACAATGACCAAGAAAAAGGAAGTTTTTGCTCCAGCAACAGGAGAAAACATGGTGCGCATGTATACCTGTGGTCCAACAATTTACAACTTTGCGCACATTGGAAACTTTCGCACGTATCTTTTTGAAGATCTTTTGCGGCGTTTTCTGAAATTCAAAGGTTTTGCAGTCAAGCAGGTTATGAATTTGACTGATGTTGATGACAAGATTATTCGGGATTCTCAACAACAGAACATATCCTTACGAGAATTCACAGACCCGTATGCAACTGCTTTTTTTGAAGATATTAAAACATTGCACATTGAGCCTGCAGAAGTATACCCAAGAGCCACTGAACACATTCCTGAAATGATTACGCTCATTAAAGTTCTTTTAGAAAAAGGATTTGCCTACAAAACTGAGGATGGCATTTATTACTCAATTAAAAAATTTAAGAAATATGGCAGGCTCGCACATATTGATCCAGCGCAATTGAAAGCTGCTGCATCGGGCCGTGTTCGTGCGGATGAATATGATAAGGAGGGTCTTGCTGATTTTGCGTTGTGGAAATTTTGGGATGAAAAAGATGGTCAGGTTTTTTGGGATACTGAGCTTGGCAGGGGGCGTCCTGGCTGGCATATTGAATGCAGTGCAATGAGTGCGAAGCATTTGACTGCAGTATTTGATAACACTGGTTTTGAAAAAGAGAACTTTACCGCGCTAGACATTCACACCGGTGGAGTGGATAATATTTTTCCACATCACGAGAATGAAATTGCCCAGAGTGAAGCATGTTTTGGCGAAAAATTCGTGAGATATTGGTTGCATTCTGAGCACTTGCTTGTGGATAACAAAAAAATGTCTAAATCAGAAGGTAATTTTTACACATTGCGTGATCTTATTGCAAAAGGATTTTCTCCTTCTGCGATTCGTTATTTGTTGTTGAGCACACATTATCGTGCTAAATTAAACTTCACTTTTGAGAGTCTAGGTGCAGCAACTGCAGGTCTTGATCGCTTGCAAGAATGTGTCAGGTTATTGTTAGAAGCACAAGAAAATTCTGCACTTCAATCCAGACCTTCACTTCCAGTATTTGCGCGTTTGCGTGATGGCGTACTTCGCAAGTTTGAGCGTGCATTAGATGATGATCTTGATATCTCAAAAGCACTTGCAGCATTATTTAGTTTCGTGAGTACCACGAATGGATTGCTTGCAAAGGGAAACCTTGGCGCAAGTGATGCAACACAAGCCCTTGATGCACTAAAAAAGGTGAATAGTGTGCTTGGCGTGTTATCATTTGCACACAATTCTTTACCTTCAGATCTTGATGAGCTCATACACCAACGTGAACTGGCGCGTAACAAAAAAGACTGGCAAGCTTCTGATTGTTTGCGTGATGAACTGCTTGCCAAAGGGGTGCTTGTAGAAGATACTTCGTCAGGTTCTCGATGGAAGTGGGCAAAGAAGTGATTAAAAAGAATACTGAACATACGCCATGATAAACCTTCCAAATACCATAACAAGTGTACGAGTTGTGCTTGCATTTATCGCAGTGGGACTTTTGTATACAAACAGTGTAACCGCAAAAATTTTTTCTATCTTTTTAACACTCATTGCACTAACTCTTGACTGGCTTGATGGCTGGATGGCAAGAACGTACAATCAAGCAACAACTGCAGGAAGCCTCATAGACATTGCGGGGGATAGAATAGTAGAAAATACGTATTGGATTGTGTTTGCACAGCTTAATCTCATTCAGGTTTGGATTCCTTTATTTTTTGTAGCAAGAGGCTTTGTTGTAGATACTATTCGCGCGCTTGCATTCAAAAAAGGCAAAACACCTTTTGGTGAAAGAACATTTCATGAACTTATGTGGACACGATTTCTGACAAGCTCAAAATTCATGAGAGGAAGTATCAATACACTAAAAATACTGTCATTCACAGGGCTTATAGGAATTAGCATGCTTAATGAACCAAAAACAAACGGGTTTTATTGGCTACAACCAGTAGTCATGAGCTTAGTTGCATTAACACTTTTTGTGTGCATACTCCGCACCATTCCTATTTTTGTTGATGCAAAAAAAATACTTACTCAAACTGATTTTTCAGAAAAGAAGTAAGAACCTTTTTTTAGGCTCTGTCATGCGTTTCCAGCTCTGGTTGTATCTTGTGGAGCAAGTTATAGCCTACGAACCGCAGTGAGACTAGTTGCAATCTTAGCAAACCAAGTTGCAACTTTCGAACAGCAGTGAAATCAAGGTGGTTTGGAGTTTTCATTTCTTCTTGAGAAAAATTTATTCTTCTGAACGTTGAAATAAGGTATTGAACCATGGTAGTTTATGTGAAAAAAAAACTATGCACAGATTAAGAATACCTATGAAGAATAGTGCTTGTGCAACAAATACTGGTTGATTAAAAAAAAGGAGTAAATACATTGGAATTTCTGGTCGTACAAGTATGTTTTTACGCATATTGAAACTATTATACACGTGTGCTATTCCATACGCAATACCTCCTGCAATAATGAGCTGATCACGAGTTTGCACATAGACCCCGATGAGTATGCTTGCAAAAACTATTTGGTCAACAAAGTATTTGTCAAGCCATGCTGTTTTGAAGTTTTTTGTATATCTTGCAATACTTCCATCAAGACTATCACATATGATGTGGAAAATAACAAAGGTGAAAAATAAAGTTGATTGTTTGAAAACATATGCTGCTGCCAGTATTCCACTAAACAGACCTGCAAGAGAAAAAAAGTATGGTGGTATGTGGAGCCATGCAAGTAATATAGTGAATGGCTTAATTCTTTTATCTTTCCAAAGTCTAATTTGGTATGTCAAGTCCATCTTCTATTGCCTGAGGCATTTCATTTATTTCTTTCTTACTTATGGTGCGTAAACTCTGCCAACCAGCAAATACGAGGAGCAACACGAATGCTGTTAAGGACATGAGTGGTATGGTGATGTAGCCAAATTTAAGGATTTGTGTTGAAACACAGGAAACTCCTGTCATGCTGCATGCATCTGAAAAGGAGGGTTTTGCAAGACCAATCAATTGAATACTGTAATGATATGCTGCAATAAGTCCTCCAATGATGGCAAGAGGAATGCTATACTTAAATGCATCATTTGTTTTCTTGTAGAGTGCAACTGCAAATATGATCACTTGAGGGTACATGAAGATTCGTTGAAACCAGCACAGTCGACAAGGTTCGTAGAGTGCGATTTCTGAATAAAATAAGCTGCCAAGTGTTGCTGTGAACGTAACCATAAATGCAAGAACAAGAACATTAGCTGTAAAAAATAGTTTAATTCGCACATAAAATTGATTAAAGGATGTTGAGTGCTTACGTGCCAGCCACAGTACTAATAATAACAACAATCCTGCTTGGCTGATAAACGTGATTAGAGATAACAAAAATGTTACTGGTGGTACAAAATCCATACGCCACGACCCGGATTTGAACCCGACAAATTCAACGATGCTTTGCTCGTTTCATAGCCCGGTTCAAACCAACCAGACAATCAAGCAATAATCGCTGACGCTTGTATGCATGGCACGCCACGACCCGGATTTGAACCGGGAAATCCTTACGGAAAGTGGATTAGCAATCCACCGCAGTACCAAGTTGTGCCATCGTGGCAGTTATTACCTCTTAAGCAAGACCTGCCTTTTTAAATGTTGTTTTTGAGTTATTGTTTGTTGCACAAAAATAATGGATCTTAGGAACAAAGAGATATAAACTCCGTATGCGACCTACACTGTATGAAAATTTTTTTGCCTTTGAAGATTCAGCAAACGAGGTTGTATCACTGGCGACTGTATATCATAAGTTGTGTGTTACTTGCAGGTTCATTAAGTTGCTTGTTTGTCAATACTGCTTTTTTCAGGTATGCTTCATATGGATTTTTCGTAATTACAATGAGTTTATTACTTCATGTTGAAGCGGCTGTACGATATAACACGATTGTAGTTGAGCAATATACCATTTTGTTAAGAAAAGGTATTTGGTCGAGAGAGCATGCATCAGCTTCGTTTGACAAAATTATTGATTTTCGTGTCTATCAAAATATTGGCGAAAGAATTTTAGGATATGGCACCTTGTTCGTGAACACTGCAAGCGAACATGATCTATATCTTTCTGGCGTGCGATACCCACAACAGGTTAAAGAAATGCTCATGGCATTAGAGCATAAGTCTGTACAAAAAAACCAAGAAAAAATTGCGGAAAAAAAAGAGTTGCAATCTGAAAGTCACGCGGAATAAGCACAGTCCAAACCTTTTTAAAGCAGGTACTTTTAATAATACTCTACAGCGGGGTAGAACAGCCTGGAGTGTTCGACGGGCTCATAACCCGTAGGTCGCTGGTTCAAATCCAGCCCCCGCTATTGCACTGTTAATTACATTCTATTACGTTCTAAGCTTGTGTTCTACTTGATGTGTGATATCTTCATAACTTTTATGTAATGCAGTTCGTAAATCATAATCGCTTGCGGCACAACTTTCTATGTGTTCTTTGCCAAGGACTGAAAGACGAAGGTGAATGTCATAGCGTTTTTTAGCGCCTGTTTTTTCTGCGGTTTTCACATGAACAGTCATGCCAAGCACACTTTTGTGGATTCTTTGAATTTTGTGCCATTGTTCTTCGCTAATGTTTTGTATAGTTTCTTGTTCTTCAGGGCTCAAATCTTTAGTTCCTATGTATTGGATTTCTTGCATAGTCATCCTCCATTTGCGAGTTTAAGTATTGACTCATGTGCTTTTACTATATCTTTTTGTTTGACATAAATAAGGAACTCTGGCGGTGTAATAATAATTTCTTGAATATTAATATTTGCAAGTGTGAGTTCTGTGGCAATACGTGCAAGGACTCCTTTTGTTTCTACAGCAAGGTCGGTAAGCACCACTGAAACTTCGCTTAAGTCTTGATCTAATCCAAGAATTTCGTCTTGTGAGAATAATCCTTTTATTTTTTGGAGTGAAGGGTTTTCTGTAACAAGTTTGAACTCGTGTTCTCCTGTGCTTATTCTGAAATGCACTGTGTTTTGTGTTTTGCATACGCGCGTGAGAAATTCATGACTTGTGAGTCCAATCGTCATGCAGCACACATTGTTTTTTGTGCTCACAATAGCTTGTTTAAAAATAGTATGCAATTTTTTTTCTTCTTCTTCAAAGTGGTCTTGGGTTTGAAATCTTCGTATTGCTGATATAACTGAATCAAGGGATGCGAGCAAGCTGTACTTCTTTATTAAGTATTTCGCAAGTGCGCGTGTGTTAATAATTTTGCGCCACATGTCTTTTTGTATGGCAAGATCTTGCTGAAGCACCTTCCATACTACTTGATTTATGTTGGTCACGCGTTGTACGTACCTGTCGTTATTTATATATTTATTGTGAAAGATGATTAAATGTGACAAAATCACATAAAATGAAAAGTCTATTGCTCCTTTTTTGCTCATTAATCGAGAATAGGGTCTTCAAGGCTAATATCTTGCATGTTAGGAATGCCTGTTGCAAGAGGTACTGTAAATCCATTTGCTGCCCAGGTATGCTTTTTGCAGGCATATTGAAACAGCTCTCCTACGGTATGTCTGCCATCGTGGTTAGTGTCTGCTTCTTGTGTTGCAGCTCCCAGAAAAAAATACCATGCAAAACTGTTTGCGTGTTCTGGTACGCATTCTTCTGAGTCAATTGTTGAACTAATACCATTAAATGTGTTGGGTAGTTTTTCCACAAATGCTCCGGCATAGCAAAAGTCTGTGAGCAAGAGCCCATATTTTGGATGTATGTTCGCAAGTAGTTTTGAAAATTCACTAACATTCATCTGGCCATTGGTGAGCACAAGAGATTGTTTTCGTTCCATGGCATAATCAAGTGCGCCATGATCAAGAAGGCATAACACAACAGTATCTTGTGGACTCACAATCTGCGCAAGATGTTTCATGGCAGTGCGTACTTGTTCAAGACTTGCAAAACCATCACGAGGATATGTAGTTTGTGTTCGTTCTGCATCAAGAATCATGATATGTTCAGGAAGAAAATGCATGGTTTGAAGTCCTGCATATGCCATTGCAACATGTGACGCAAAACGTTCTTCATTACTACCGCACACGATGAGTGCATATTTGTGTGCCTGTTTTTGATCATGAGTCATACGCTGTTCAAGTGGCAAGTCAAGTGGTAAATTTTGTTGGAGCAACGATGCTTGTTTTGGAGCCTGAGTGCAGCCTGCCAATCCGAGAATTCCTGCAATAAGCATTTTTGAAAGATAGCTTTTCATGAAGCGAATATAGTGGCGTAGCTTAAGAAGCTTAGGAAAAAAAATAAGAGATTCTATTTTCCAAGCAACATTGTTGAAGGAAATTCTTATATACAACAGCTCGTGCTGTACTGTTATGAAGATTGTGTTTTTTGAAGTTGAGCCTTGGGAAGCTGAGCATTTGAAAAAAGAACTCGCTGGTCATACAGTCATATGCATGCAAGAGAAACTTACTCAGAACTCAGTCAGCGTTGCCGCAAATTCAAGCATTCTTGGTGTGTTTGTCAATTCAGTTGTAAGTAAAGAACTGCTTGCGCAAATGCCTCACCTAAAGCTCATTTTAACCTTAAGCACAGGATTTGATCACATTGACCTTACTGCATGTAAAAAAAAAGGTATTTTAGTTTGTAACGTGCCAAGTTATGGCGAAAACACTGTTGCGGAGCATGCATTTGCGTTGTTGCTGAATATTTCGCGCAAGATTACCAACAGTATTATTCGCACGCGTTCTGGTGATTGGAACTTGCAAGGTTTGCGCGGATTTGATTTGAAAGGCAAGACTCTAGGCATTTGTGGCACTGGCAGAATTGGCAAGCAGGTTGCACAGTATGCACTTGCTTTTGGCATGAGAGTTATTGCATTTGATAAGTTTCCTGATAAAACTTGGGCAACAGCACAAGGCGTGTCATATCTGCCCCTTTTGTCTGTGCTCCACCAGAGCAATGTTATTTCGCTTCATTTACCGTACAATAAAAGCACACATCACGTGATTAATGTGAAAAATGTGCGCAAAATAAAAAAAGGGTGTGTGTTGATCAATACTGCGCGAGGTGGTCTTGTGGAAACCAGAGCGTTATTGTATGGTCTTGAGAACAATATTTTTTCTGCACTTGGTCTCGATGTACTTGAAGAAGAAGGCATAGTGAAAGAAGATAAGTCACACCTCTCGCGAGTGTATACGTCAGCTCATCTTGCAACAGTGCTTGACGATCACCTTCTTATTGAACAGCCTAATGTTTTTATCACTCCCCATAATGCATTTAATTCACCTGAAGCATTAAAACGAATTCTTGATACTACTATTAAAAACGTGAAATCATTCATTCAAAAAAAACCTGTAAATGTGGTGAAAAAGTGAAAGGCAATAAATTTGTGTTTGTGTATATTACTTGTTCCAAGAATGTTGAAGCTAAAAAAATTGCCACGCACTTGCTATCCAAGAAATTGGTTGCGTGCGCGAATATTTTTGACAACATAACGAGTATGTACTGATAGAATAGCACGATTGCTGAGGAATCAGAGTGTGTGCTTATCTGCAAGACTATTGACAAGAATTATGCATGACTTACATCAGAAGTTGAACGGGTTCATTCCTACAAAATTCCCTGCATTGTGAAGATTTCTGTTGAAGCAAATGAAAAATATTCCCAATGGCTACACGCGCAATTATGGAAATGACTGCCCTATAAAAAGAAAAGGTTTAAATACTGCGTATGAGTACCCATACCCATGGTTAAGAACATTGCAATTATGGATTCAGTGTATGACTTACTTGTGAGAAATAAGCGTGCAAATGAGAGTTTTTCACAAGAATTATTGAGGATCATTGAAAAGAAGGACTCTATTATGAAGTTTGCGGGTGCCTGGAAAATTCCTGAAAAAGATGTTGCTAAAATGAAAAAAGTCATTACAAAGCTAAAGCAAGAAACAACCGACAGGATTTTACACAAAGTGAGGCCATAATGCAAGAGCGCATTGGAGTGGACACTACTTTTACTATTGACTTTTTAAATGGAGATTGTGGAGCAATCGCAATAGCAAAAGGCGTATGTTCAGAGGCACTTTTTATAACACCAATTAGTATTTTTGAAACTTTTATAGGACTTGCAGTGAAACAGCGTTCGCCTGAAGAAAGAAGAATTGCTGAAGGGTTTATTGATACCTTGGAATTTCTTGGGATTTCAAAAGAAAGTGCAATGCATGCTGCTGAAATGCAGGCAAGTCTCATAAGAACTGGCAAAAAAGCTCAAGTGACAGATGTCTTGATTGCAGCAGCGTATCTTGAGATTGGTTGCAAAAAAATTCTCACGCGAGATCAAAACTTTGCAAAATTAGGTTTGAAAGTAATGAACTACTGAAAAATTGTCACACCCTTCTTCGGTACTGATTAAACCTGTCTCTGTATTTTTTTGCTTCTTCTCGTCTTGCTTGCGAAGTTTGCTGTTTTGGAAACATAAGTGCTCTGCCAACATTGCAAATGGTGTTATCACCAAAGATTTCAATAATAGTTTTTTCCTCTCCGCCTTGCGCACCAATGCCTGGCACAAGGACAAGAGGATTGCGTGAATATTTTGCAGCAATATTCTTCACATTCCAAACCTCTTTGCGCGTGACATGATTAGCAGCGCTTGGAGCACCAATAACTGCGCCATCAATAGCGTGCTTGCCCATTTCGTGCGCAATCCATTGATAAAATTTCAGTTCCTTGTCAAGTAAGGCATTTTTTATTTGTTTGAATTCTGGATTACTCATGATATCTAGTGCTATTATTCCCATGCCCCACCCATGCGCTTGTTGCGATGCTTCTTTTGTGTTGCCAGGAAATGGACAATATGTTGCTGCATCAAAACCTTGCTTGTGTGATTCATAAAAACCTTGATTATTAGTGTTACCAATATCTGTGAGTTTCTCATCAATTATTGCCACCATGCCATGCTTGTGTATTCTGTCTGTAAGCGTTTTTATTTTCTGTTCGCCTAATCCTTTGATGAATTGTCTGTTAATTTTTACTGCTGCAGCATATGGTGCTATGTCGTCAATGTATTGCAAACACCACTTGAACTTATTTGCACTTTTAGGTAATGTGTCTTTGTTTTGAGACCAGTATTCTCCAGGATCCAGTCCTGCGCAGAGCAATGAATTTTTCTTTTGTACTGCTTTTTGCCAGCTCTTCGTGAAAGTATTGCCTTTGGTGTAACTATTTTTTCCGTGCGCTAACTCTATTGCAGAAAAACCATATTCTCGATGAAGTTCTGCATCTAATTCTTTTAATCTTCCTGTTTTTTTCAGCACATTTCCATATCTCTGCAAGAATCGGCGTGCTCGTTCTAACTCTGTGCCTGCAGGGCAAAAGGAACGCTCAAATGCTTTGAGTCCATGTCTTGCGATATAGTTTTTCGCCCAGGCTTCTGGATCTGCAACATAGGTAAGAGCGATTCGTTTGTGTTTTGCGTGTTTTCTCAAAAAATCTGCGTCTACCTGTACACAAGACTCAACAGTCACATCCACTTTTGCGAGATTTTTCTCGCCTCCTTCTTTTCTACTAATCATCGCAAGAAGGTTGTGCACTTTAACACCTGCACGTCTTAAGATTGGAATCCACCCTACTTGTTTTCCTTGTTCATCTTCTGAATAACAACTTGACGCTTCAGTAATAAGATCAACAACATGAACTGCATCAGCTCCACGCAAATATTTTTTTGGGAGAACTTTGCCTGAAGGAGATAGTATTTCATACCTGTCATTTTGTCCTCCTTCGGGTTTGTAAATTGCAACATGAGGCATGTTGAGGATTTTTGCGACAACCATACTAAAAAGCCAGTCTCTGGTTTGTCCACCACTTATGACTGGTTTGCGTGAGTATTTGAGGAGTTCTTTAGCGCGTTCTGCAACTGAATTCATGATTTGCATGAATTTTTTAGCATTTTTCATTTGGTGCAAGACATAGTTCTGCATTTGTGCAGCATCATCACCATAAATCTTAAAATCAAGTCCAGGAAAAGTTTTTTCAGTAAATACATAGTAAATTCCAACTTGTCCTGAAGCAAGAAGTACAGGTGTGCGAAGATCTTGAAATCCCTCATTTTCTACTAATAGATCCTCTAGTAATTTTCTGGCAGACTGCATGAAAAAGAAGAAATTACGCTACTTAAAAAGATTGTGCAACTTTTTCTACCAGAAAAAAAAAGACTGACTGAAGAAGAAGAAAAACTCACTCTTGTTTTTCAATTTTTGCCACAAAAAATCCTTCTGTGTCATTGTCTTGAGGCCAGATACGAAGGCAGTGTTTGATGTCTTGATGAAACACCACTTCATTCCATTCTTTTACTGGTTCACTTCGAATGATATCAAGTTCTATGGGCAATAGTTTTGCGTGAGGTGTTGTGTTGAGAAATTCACTCACAACTCCTTCGTTTTCTTCTGGCTCTAAGCTGCATGTGGAATACACCAGTGTTCCTCGTGGCGCAAGCATGTTGAATGCATTGCGTAATATGCGTTGCTGTGTTTTCGCGAGTCGCGTGACCATGTCAGGATTCCACATTTCAAGCGTGCTAAGCGATTTTCGTATGGTTCCTGTGCCTGAGCATGGTGCGTCTACCAGTATTTTGTCAAATTCTAGTTCTCGCATGCGTTCACCTTGTGACTGCGTGACAACAATGTTTGCTGCGCCTGTGCGCATGATGTTAATGCCAAGTGATGCTAGTCTGTCTCCTGTTACATCATTTGCTATAAGGATTCCTTTGTTGTGCATCATTGCAGCGAGTTGTGTTGTTTTGCTTCCTGGTGCTGCAGCTATGTCTAGCACGCGGTCATCAGGTTGTGGATCAAGAACAAGTGGTGGGATCATACTTGCTGCTTCTTGCACATAGATATACCCTAGAACGTGTTCTATTGTATTGCCTATATCTCTGCGTCCTTCAACATGGTTTATCCAAAAGCCTTCGTTGCACCAGGGTATTTGTTCAAACTGCCACGTGCGTGCCATTCGTTTTTTGATTTCTGCAATACTTGTTTTTATGGTGTTCACGCGAATGCTTTTGCGCAAGAAACTGAGGCTATATTTTTTGAATACTTCAAAGTCTGTGAGTTTTGAATATCGTTCGATGAATGCTGGCTTGAATGCATAACGTGTTGCTTCTGGATTAGGTTTGAGAACATGCATGAAATGAAATTAGTTGGTTCATATTAATAAGTCTTGTTTGAATTTGCAAACGTGCATTCTCTCAACACAAGGCTTATATACTGTTTAAACATACACGTAAACATGGCAACAAAGACAATTACCATCACTGAAGATGCATACAGTGCGGTACGTAGGTTAAAAGGTGACGAAGAAAGCTTTAGTGAATTATTTCTTCGTATGAGCAGTAAAAAACTACGAATAAATGACATTCTTGGTGTTCTTAAAGATAGTCAGGAAGATGTTGCGAGGTTTCGTGAAGATGTACAAAAAAGCAGGGCAATGGCAAGCCAGGGAACTGATTGGAGGTTAGCTGATGTACGTTCTAGACTCAAGCGCACTCATTGAAGTATTTGAGCACACTAACCTTGCACAAAAAGTGATTGCGGTAATGGGTGATGCAGAACTGTATACAACAAGTATTTGCGCGCACGAACTTCTTGCAGGAAGAAAGTCACAAAAGCAATTGTTTATTATTCAAGAACTTTTGAAACAGATGATTGTTCTCAGCCACGATTCAGAATCAGCAACACTTTCTGCCATGATTTCAAGAACCTTGGAAGAAAAAGGTGCGATGATAAGTAGTTTTGATATTCTCATTGCAGCAATTTGCATGCGTCACAACAGCACTCTTATCACGTTTGATCAAGACTTTGCACGAGTTAGCGGACTTAAAAAAGTACTTTTGAAATAGAGAGGTTTGCATAACTCTTCAAAATCAGTCAAACTCCTCAATAAACATCCTTCGTGTATTTCAAGAAGTTTGCATTCTGAGTTTAAAACGTGCAAGCTGTACTTGGCAGCCGCCTTGGCGGCTTGCTTCAGCTCCAGCCTCTTGCGCCTTATCAAAACTTGTAAACGTAGCAAAATTTGTATCACAGCAATATGCACCATAAAGAGGGTATGCGCTTGTGTTCCCTCTTACATAGCTTCCAAGCAATCGCGACCATCCATCAAGGTGCATGATCACGACCAATGAACTAACTCTTGCAAGACGCTCCAATTCATGCGCGTCTGCAATTGACATCTCAAGCCTGCCAATGTGAACTTTTGAAACATCACGTCGTGCAGAAAGTGCTGTTTTTCCTTTTTGTGCTTCAGCTCGTGTTTTATATGGTGTAAATCCGTTTGTTTCAATGTTTTTGTACGGTGGTTCTGTGCCTTCACAGTTTTGACCAAACAACGTGAAACTACACTCATCAACTGCAGCAATACAAACATAGCCACGAATCTCTCTCAAGAACTCACAACTCCTTACTCACGTAGGGTCCTTCTTTTGTGTATCCTTGTTTGTAATAATACTCGCGCACCCCAATTCCTGCAATAACAACCATTTTTTTCTTGCCACTCAATCGCGCTATTTCTTCTGCTTTTTGCAGTAATTGCTTTCCATACCCTCTGTGTTGTAGAATTCCTTCATTACCTAACGCAGTTGCAGTACCATAGACATGGAGTTCTCGTATGAGTGCAGTGTGTTTTGTTATCTCTTCACGCAGGCATTGACTTGGAAAACGCATTCTACAAAATCCTATTATCAAGTCGTTTTTTGTGTCATCAAACGATATGAAGAACTCTGTTCCTTTACTCGCAGCATATTCCTGCACATGCATCTGCACTGCTGCATACTCCACTTGACGCATTCCTGGTTCTCTGCACCGAATGCATCTGCAGTTTGGTTTGTATGTTTCAAAAATGTGCTGGCGTAGGTTTGTCATGCTGACTCCTGCGCTCCAAAACTTTGTTGGCACGTCGCGTTGTACGCGCATGATTCTGCAATACTCTGGAACAAAGGGCTTAAACTCAGAAATAAGTTTGGAAGCTTCTTCTGTTGTGAGAGGTGTGAATTTTCCTTGTTTCCAGTCATGCCACAGTCCTGTTCCTGGGCTGACCATTGTGGGATATAATTTGAGCATGTCTGGTCTGAAGTCAGGGTTTGAGAATAATTGTTTCATGCCTTCAATATCCATTTCTTTTGTCGTAAGAGGTAATCCTGGCATGTAGTGTGCGTGAATTTTAAAGCCTAAATCTTTGAGTTCGCGAATGCTTTTTTTTGTGTCTGCCACTGTGTGTCCTCGGTGTACGTGGGTGAGCACGTCATCATACACACTTTCTATGCCGAGTTCTACTCTTGTGCACCCAAGACGCAGCATGGTGTTGCCGTGTTCAGCAAATCCCCAGTCTGGTTTTGTTTCTATGGTGAGCCCAACGCAGCGCACGTGTGCTTGTTCGTTTTTTTCTTGTTCTGCCAAAAGTGTTGTTGTGGTTTTGAGTGTGAGTAACTTTTTCTTGATGTTTGCGACACGTTCGGTGTTTCCTTTTTCTCCAGGTAGCTCAAAGAAAGTTTTGAATGCACTAATATCAAACAGGTCTTTTTGGTAAAACTTGCTGAAATCATTGAGTGCTTTAAATGTGTTTATCACAAATTCTTCTTGGTATTCTTTGGGCATTGCAGGAAATGTGCCTCCCATGATGATGACTTCTGCTTTTTGTGGGCAATGACCAAGAATGGTGTATTGTTCTAGTCTGTTCATGGTCATGAGGTAACTATCATAATTGTTGCGTATGCCTCGCATAGTGCTTGGTTCATGACCAGTATAGCTTTGGGGCACATCACCAAAAGGGCTGTTGATACCTCCAGGGCAAAACGTGCATTTTCCATGTGGGCAATGATGGGGTGCGGTCATGAGTGCAATTGGTGCAACTCCTGATTGTGTTCGCATGGGCTTTGTGACCAGCTGAAGCTGTGCAAACTGTTCTGGTGTAGCATGTAAAAGCAGTTGTATGTCTGTGGGAATTTTTTGCAGGTTGTATTTTTTGCATAGCTTTATTTTTTGTGTAGTGATTGTTTTTTTGTTCACTCCTTTCTCAATAAGGAGTTGGATCATTTCCTGATAGAACTGTTCGTGAGCCTGCATATGCAAAATATGTATCTAATGGTTTTAAAGCTTCAGCTTTGTATTGTGCCACTCACTGTTCCAGTCATGGTTCTGTGAGTTCCGCTTGGCGTGCTGTATAAAAGTTCAACGCGTGTTTCATACACCCCTGTTTGGTTGTGTTGGCATTTAGTGAGCGAAAATGTTTGCGTACTATCTGAGCTGAGTTTTGCATCGCGCACATCACAGCTTCCTTGAGTGTCTTTCAGTGAGAGAATACGTATGTCCTGTCCAAGATTGTTCTGAAGGCTAAGCGTGAGTCCTGTGGGTGTGATAATGTAGTCTGTGCAGGTAATGCCAAAATCAAAACTGCATTGGTTTTGGCGTGCCTGAAATGCAAGAATACCTCCATACGTAAGAATGCTGCCCACAAGAATCAGCACTATTGCTGCCAATCCATACTTTGCCAAAAATTCCACTCGCGACTGCTGTTGCATAACATAAGAGACTGCCAAATGATTATTTAAGGATTGCGATAGCTTGAGTCATTTAGAAATCCTATTTAACAAATTTCCAGAAAAGCAATTCAACTATTACTAACAAAAGAATTATGCCCGAACAGAACACTTCGAACCGTGTTTTGCGGAAATTTTTTGCGCGACGACGTGGACTTCCCCACGAGCCCGGCCGACGCCGCTAAAGTAGCCACCGGCGCCGACATCATTGAAGTTGCCGTAGCCAACGCCGCCAAGACCCACACGGCGAATAACTGCATGCGTATTTGCTAGAGAATCATTTTTTGGCAAAATTCCATCAAGATTGGTCATCGTTAGTTCATACACAACGCCTACTGGTTTATTGCAATCATGAAGATATCCTGCGTGAATTTCTGCAATCTCACGTCCAACACTACCACCACCATGCAGAGCAATCACGTGATCATTTTTTGCATACTCAGACCCGCCTTTTGAGGGCGCAGTTGATAAGTCTAAAGGAGTGGATTCCAGCGGGAGTACAATTCTTCTACTTTTCTTTGCCTGCGCAATCATGTCGCCCACCAGTCCTTCTAATGGCAGAATCAATTCCTGTCCTTTTGCGTTCAGTTCTTGACCTTCTATTGCTACCTTCACACCTTCAGCGGTGTTTTGTATTGGCGCAAATGCCACACGCCAACCTCGTGAAGAACGATAGGCAATAAAGAGTGTACTGAGCATTTGATATACGTTTGAACCATCAAGTTTCTTCGCAAGTTCTTGTTCATTAATAATCTGTTTGCTCGCCTCATAACAACCGGCACGAAAAATAACTGCAGAACCTAATTCCTGCAAAGGAGCACCCTGCAATTCAGCCCAAGGCAATGCATTTTTCAAGTACATCCAGTTATCCGAACCACGAGTCCATTCACAACGACCCAACGGAGTTTTCTCTGCAAAATAAGGAAGACTTTCTTGAACGTGAATACTGCTCATTAACCTACAAAACATCAACCCCCTTATAATTCTTTCGCTACTCACGAGTGATGCTTGAAGAAACTGACTGTCATTGCGGTCATTCCTGACCTGAATTCATTCTGTTTGCTTCCAGGTGTTTTCGGAATTCCGCAATTTCTTCCTCTAAAAGTCGGGTAGTGAGTTCAAGCAAGGTCGTGTTATGAAAAATGCAGTAGATACGTGTCCAGTTTGCTGTTTCAAATGTAATAGCTTGCGTTTTCTATTGCACTGATTTTGATGAGTTGCTTCATCGCAGTATCAGCAAGTGTTGTTGTGCGTAACCGCTACCACAAAATAAAGCGAGCAACCCACTTGCTTGCGTTCAAGAACATAAACAACAACGCAACAAGCCCTCAGTCCCAATTACTTCCAACTTAATTTCTGAAGCCTGCAAAAATAACACTTCATTTTTGTGGCTCCAAAAATCCTCAGATTATTGAACACCTCATAGACTGCGTCATGCCATTCTTCAACCACATTGCTTCATAAGAAAAATCAAGCTTTTTAAACTAAGGCGTGTTGTTTGTCTGTATTGCGTCGGTGATCTAACGGTATGATCTCAGCCTTCCAAGACCGCAAAGCATGTTTTTGGTCGGCGTGAGCTGATGGCCTGGGTTCGACTCCCAGCCGACGCATATGATTATTCGTCCTGCAAAACTGTCTGATGTTTTTGTAATGGCACGCATAGTAAAAGGTGTGAAAGAGGTTGAGGACTATCCTGGTGAGTATGCTGAAAAAAATCTTAGGAAAAACATAAAGAATAAAGACTATCAGTATCTTGTTGTGTTTGAAAAAACAGTTGTTGGTTTTATTGAGTGTCAAATATATCTTGTAGAAAAACGTCTTGTTGTGCATGCAGTTGTTGTTGCTAAAGAACTACGTGGCAAGGGTGTGGGTCAGCTATTGTATGCTGGTGCTGAAAGACTTGCTCGCAAAAAAGGCTGCACGCGAATTTCTGCTCTTGTGCGTGACTGGAATTCTCCAATGAAGTCCTTCTCAGAAAAGCTTGGCTACAAGCATGCAAGCACTTTTTTGTTGTATGAAAAAGTGTTGCGATCTTCTCAACATGGTTAGTTCAGGAAAAAAAGCTTCTGACCTCTAATCATGTTTCTATTCTTTGTTCCTCTTGCACCACATCTTTCATTCTTGCAAGGAATATTTCCCAGTCATCTTCGTGCACTCCTATGCCTATTGCTTGTTCGTGGCCTCCTCCTTTTGCACGTATGCCTTGCACAAGTTCAGGTAAGTGCTTGCTAATGTTAATTGTTATTGGTGCGCGTATGCTGCATCGATATTCTCCGGATTTGTGTCTGCCGAGGATGATGACTGTGTTAGGAAATCTATAAAGCAATTCATTTGCTAAGTCTTTGGTGAGGCTGAGCGTGTCTGCAGTGTAGGTAAAGACATACAGCCCTTCTTTGGGTGTTGAGCGTAATGCTTTTTCTTTAAGCAAGTCATAAGCGTGTTTAATATTCAAGTATCGCTTCCACACAAAGCTTCCTGCACTGCTTGTTTGATTAAGTATTTCATAAGGATCTTCTATTTGTTCTAAGTAATGTATGCTGCGTTTTACATCTTGGCTTGTTCCTTTGAGATTAAAGCTAAACAAGTGAATAAGTACTCCCATGAGTGTGTTGTACAATGCGTCAGGTACTGTGTTGACTGGCTGGGGTAACAAGTCTGGATAGTCTATTCTGCATTGTTCTGCATATGCTGGCCAGTACCAGTCGCCAATTGCGCCAAGTGTTGCGAGCCAAACATGTGCAGGGTTATTGGTTATTTGCAAGCACATGACTGGTGTGGGTATGTTTTTTCCTGTGTGCCGTGAATTAAAGTAGTGTGCGCGTTTTGGTTCTTGGACAGGGTGATGGTCTATCCAGTAGACTGGTAGCTTGACTGTGTCAATGAATTCTTGGTCCACAAGGGCGATATCAAGGACAAAAACAGTATCTGCATTGTGTTCTTGAGGATAACGACAGTATTCTTCAGTGACATGCGGTTTTGCTTTAACTGCCATGCCTGTGCCTTTTTTATAGTGCTTAAGCAATAACAAGTAACTCGCGAGTCCATCAGGGTCATCATGAAAGATAAAAAACGGGTGTTGTGATTTTTCAAGTGCATGATGAAGTAGTTCTATTTGTGATTGTGTGAGCATGTTAGGTGTCGCTCACTATTGCTTGTTGAACAAAAGTGCTTGCTTCATTAATACTGAGAGCAAAATTAAGTCCTTCAAAGCCTTTGAGTTTAAAGTTATTGATTCCTATGATTTTTCCATTGCTGTCAATAAGTGGTCCTCCTGAGTTTCCTGGATTGAGCGCAACATCTGTTTGAAAGTATTCATTGCCCTTGATGGTTCGTCGTGCTGAGATAATGCCTTCATTCACGCTAAACTCAAGTCCTGCAGGGCTGCCTACTGCAATAACTCGTTGTCCTACAACAACATTGTCGCTGTTGCCGAGCTTGAGGCTTGTGTAGTCACCTTCTATTTT
>JAHFOI010000009.1 GCA_023266895.1 Candidatus Woesearchaeota archaeon | reverse complement strand
TTCTTATCACAACAGCAAGCATATGCTTCGTCATAAAAATTCGTTTCAAAAAGTATAAAAAGTTGCAAGCCTACAAAAAAAGAAAAGAGTAAACCAACATAACTTTCCATAAAAAATAAACATTAAATAAAGAACCGCTCTCAACCAGAGATTGTGCGCAATCATCACCTGTTGGCACAGAGCGTGTATCTTGGACTATATGTTCAGCGGAACAATGCAGTTCTAATTACGCAAGTTTTTCTCATGTTATAGTGCTACGCACCCACTTGGCCTTCAGTCAATCCTTTGCGCTTGCGAATACCCATCATGACACGATCTTGTAATTCTGAAGGCACACGCTCAAACACCTGATCCATCAACGAGCTCATACCACGACCACCAGTTGCGCTACGCAAATCAGAACTCCAACCAAGCATTTCACCCACAGGAAGACGCGCCTTAATATTCACCTGCGTACCCTCCTGATTCAGCTCAAGCACCTGACCACGCTTGTTCATTATTAACTTTGTAACCTCTCCTGTAAACTCACCAGGCGCCTCAATCAAGTGAGTCTGCACAGGCTCAAGCATAGATGCAGCAGCACCCATCATGGCAAGCTTAATGCCCTCACGAACGCACGGATACATTTGCGCAGGACCACGATGAATTGCATCCTCATGCAGTTTTGCATCAACAAGAGTAACCTTCACACCATTGCAAGGCTCACGCGCAAGAGGACCCTCATCCATAACCTGATTAAAACCATCAAGAATAAGCTCAATAGCCTCAATAAGCTGAACTATACCACGTGTAGCATCCAACAAAATATTTCCCTTATACACCGCACGCAATGAAAGCGCAGTATCATTATCATACCCTGCATCCACAAGCGTGTCACGCAAGGCAAGATCTTTTTTCTTAATCCTTCCCTCAGGAAGATCACCATTTTTGATAAGCTCACGAATCTGAGGTTCTAAAGGCTCAACCATAAAGTACAACTTGTTATGCTTATTCGGACTCTTGCCCTCCATAAGCTGACTTTTCTTGTTCACAGTCTCACGATACACCACAATCGGAGGACTGGTCTTGATTTGCACACCCTTCTCAGTCAAAATACGACCCTCAATAATTTCAAGATGCAATTCACCCATTCCTGAAATAAGATTCTCACCAGTTTCCTGATTAATCTCAATTTTGATTGACGGATCCTCTTTACCAACCTTACGCAACACTTCCACAAGCTTACTCAAGTCCTGAGGCTTTGCAGGCTCAATAGCTTTCGTGATCACCGGCTCAAAAATATGCTTCAGCTCCTCAAACGGCTGATCAGGCTCAAGCGTAACAGTCTCGCCAGCATTACCTGTAATGCCAGCAAGCGCACATACATTACCCGCAGGAACCTCATTAATCTGCTCAGGCTTAATACCCTGATACATCAACACCTGCGCAATACGCTGAGACGCCTTTGCATTATTCAAGTACACATTCATGCCTTCCTTCAGCGTGCCTGCATACAAACGACCTGCAGCAATTTCCCTGCCAAACTTAGGATCAATCGTGATACGCGTAATCACAAAACCAAGCTTGTTTGACGGATCACAAGTCACTAAACTCTTGCCAAGCTCAGACGTGATTTCACCACGCCAAATTTTAGGAATACGATACTTCTGTGCCTCAACAGGATTAGGCAAGTGCTTAATTGCCATATCCAAAATAACATCATGACACGGCATGTTTGCCCAAACATACTTCTCACGTTCCTCACCCTCAAGCTGATAAATCTTAAGCACATCCTTAAACGTCACACCCTTTTTCTGCATGTACGGCAAAGAAAGCGCCCAATTATCACGCGCACTACCAAAACACACACTACCATCAGCAAAATTTACCTTCCACTTTTGCTTAAACTCCCCCTCAGCAATTTGCTCAATCAAACGATTAAAATCAATAATCAACTCAGTCATACGCTTTTGAATCTGCTCAGGCGTGAACAACATTTCATTAATCAAACGATCAACTTTATTCACGAACAACACAGGCTTCACACGCTCACGCAATGCCTGCTTAAGCACAGTCTCAGTCTGCGGCATGATACCTTCAGACGCACACACCAGCACAATAGTACCATCAATCGCACGCATTGCTCTAGTCACGTTACCACCAAAATCAATATGGCCAGGAGTGTCAATAAGATTAATGAGATACTCTTCAGTACCAAAGTTGTGCACCATAGAAACATTTGCGGCATCAACAGTCAGCAAACGCTCCTGCTCATCCTTGTGCTGCCATGTTGCCATTCCCTTATCCAAATCACCAGCCGCAGCCTTTGACATAAGACCAGCCGCAGCAAGAAGATTATCAGTAAGCGCAGTTTTACCATGATGAATGTGCGCAGAAGTTGCAATATTACGAATATGCGTAACCTTATTTGCCAAGCGTTTCATGCGCTCCATTTTTTCATCAGCCATTTCTTTCACCCGTGCATAATCGCCCAATCATGGCGAGGATAATCAAACAATTCATTAGCGCTAAACCATAATTTAATTTCGCGATCTGCTTCTTTGCTATTTCCAGACGCATGAATAAGATTTCTTACTACTCGCTTATCAACATCAGCTTTTGGATAACTATCACACGCAAAATCACCACGAATAGTTCCAGGAAGTGCACTACGAGGTTCAGTGCCACCAATCATAGAACGCACCACATCAACAGCATGATACCCTTCAAGCACTGCTGCAATAACAGGCATGCGAAGTCCATCCATATTCCAATTACGAACTCTACCACCAATCTGTTCATCAGACTCTGATACCACAAACCCTTTTGAAACCATGTTCTCTCGTGTTTTCTTTCCAACACTCATCTTCCACTCCTTATCATCAGCATAATGCAAACCCAACTGCTGCTCACTAGGCTTGACCATTTTCATACCCGCAACACGAAGACCACGCTGCTCAAAACGAGAAAGAATTTGTCCAACAATAGCCCGTTGCACACTATCAGGCTTGAAAATAACAAGCGTGCGTTCAGGATTGACCATTGCTCACTCCTTTTTCTTGTGCAACTTCTTTTCCAAACGGAACGCACGAGTCCATTTAGTAGTTCTTGGAACATGCTCAAGCTTGAACAAGTTCTTCTCACACTTTTGACTGCAAAACGGAAACATACGACCATCATTCTTGATAAAAATCATACCTGTACCAGGATGCACTGTGCCACGACAAAAACTGCAACGCGCCATTTAATTCGTCCCCCTACCAGACTTGTTCAAAGGACGGGCTTCAAACTCAGTCTCGCGCAACATAAGAATATCATCCACCTGAATAGGACCCTTCACGTTACGACGCAACACTTTATCCTTATCACGGCCATCAAGAACACGCACACGCACTTGAATTGCCTCACCACGCGTGCCTGTACGACCAATCACTTCCTCAACACGACCTGGAGTTGCAAATGAAAAACGCACTGCACCAGAATCCTGCTTTTGCTGCGCACGCTTATCATCACGCGACTCAGATTTTGATCGAGAATCAGGCTTGCCTGCACCATCAGCACTCGCATCAGGCTTACCATCAGGCTTTGCATTCTCTGATTTCTGCGCTGGCTTTGACTCAGATTTTTCTGCCATCACAACTCCTTCAGAATATTTTTAGCTTCACCCTCATTAATAATAGCAACTGCAGCAGTGCCAACACGCACGCCCGCAGCAATACCAAGCTCTTCCTTAGTAGGAACCTCAACACACTTCACTGCTTTTTCCTTACAAAGCAAAGGCAAGTGCATGACAATCTCAGCAGGGTGCACATCCTTGGCATACACCACAAGTTTTGCCACACCACGCTCAATAGCTTTTGTAGCTTCATTAGCTCCTTTCTTAATCTTGCCAGTTGTTCGTGCAAGCTCCACAGCCTCAAGGGCTCGTTCTGCGCTCATAAGCATCCTCCTGTGGAGAACAAATCCCCACTCTGCCTTCCGGCATCATTGTTTGGTAAGAACTCGAGACAGGCAGTGATTTATAAACATTGTGGTGAAGAAAAAGTAAAAAACAAACACGTTGTTAGTTCAGGAACCTAACATAAAGAACAACATCAGGGAAAAAGTACTTGCACCGCACGAGCCAACACAATAGTATACCAGTGAGATATTTTCTCCGTCGCAATGTGGTACCAGCTGATATCAACCACATTTTTGAAAAACCGTACTGCATAAACTAGAGAAAACTTTTTAACTGCCACTAAACAAGGCGACAAGCAACCTCTTTTTAGTTCAATAAAGCCACTGGACAGCAATGCATGAGCTATGCCAAAGAAAACCGCGCAGCTTTCAGACTCGTGCCAGGAAGTTTTAGCAAAAAAATACAGAAAGAAAACTGAACTTGCTACACATTCACTTCAGCAAGCATTAAAAACCAGCACGTGCATTTTCCTTCTCATGACAGCAAAACAAGCAGTGCAAGACATTTTATCACTTGCAAAAATCACACTCGACGGCAAAAAACCATGGGACATCCACATCAATGATGAACGACTGTATCAACGCGTACTTGCGCAAGGCTCACTAGGACTTGGGGATGCCTACATTGACGGATGGTGGGATTGTCCGCACCTTGACCAGTTCTTTGAAAAAATATTATCCTCACGACTTGATGAAAAAGCAAAAAATTGGAAAACAGCACTCCGAGTGCTCAAAGCCAGAGCCTTCAACTTGCAATCAAGACGCAAAGCATTTGAAATCGGAGAACAACATTATGATATTGGCAATGACTTGTACACAGCAATGCTTGACAAACGCATGACATACACCTGTGGATACTGGAAGCATGCCAAAAACCTTGATGCAGCTCAAGAAGCAAAACTTGATTTGGTGTGCAAAAAGATCGGGCTAAAAAAAGGACAACGCGTGCTTGACATAGGCTGTGGCTGGGGAAGCTTTGCAAAGTATGCTGCAGAAAAATATGGCGCACAAGTGGTGGGTATCACAGTATCAAAAGAACAAGTTGCGCTTGCAAAACAAACTTGTAAAGGACTAGCTGTACAAATCAGACTCCAAGACTATCGTGAGGTGAATGAACAATTTGACCACATTATATCACTCGGCATGTTTGAACATGTAGGCTACAAAAATTACAAAACCTACATGAACATGGTGCATCGTTGCCTAAAAGACAAGGGCTTGTTTCTCTTGCACACCATTGGTGGCGACAAGTCAGTCAAAACCTCTGACGCATGGATACTCAAACACATTTTTCCCAACAGCATGCTACCAAGCATTGCACAAATAGGCACTGCGATTGAAGGACTGTTTGTCATGGAAGACTGGCATAACTTTAGCACAGATTACGAAAAAACACTGCTGGCATGGTTTGCAAACTTTGAAAAACACTGGCCAAAACTACGCAAGAAATATGATGAACGATTTTATCGCATGTGGAAGTATTACTTACTATCCTGCGCAGGACTCTTTCGCGCAAGAAACGCACAACTCTGGCAAATTGTACTCTCCAAAAACGGAGTGCGTAACGGGTATGTTTCGCTGAGATAGTTTTTGTAGAATACTTGTACCGTAACATTTATATATCTGACCGCAACTCTCCTTTACAAAAAGTGTAAAAGAAGAGTTTGTATGAAAAAAACAAGCATTATGAGGAAAAAATGACTGAAGAAAATTGCTGCCCACCACGAATGCTTACGCGATTGAAAGATTTTTGCGTAAACAAAAACAAATACCAAAACGAGTACAAACTCCTCAAGCACAGCCTGCTCACACTACTGCTCCTCGTCGCAATTCAAGCAGCACTACTCTATGCATTACAAGGCGTGAATCCAACATCATTAAAATATGCACCCTGGCTTTTCTATACTAGCATAACAATTGTAAGCATAACACTTGCCATCGCACACTTGAAATCCTACACTTGCAAGATAAACTGCATGACTGGCATGATGATCGGCATGACCTTAGGAATGCAAACAGGCATGATGCTCGGAACTATTTTAGGAGCAACAAACGGACTTTTTATTGGCGGACTTGTGGCAATGTGTATTGCAGTCCTTGTTGGGGCACGTACAGGCAATTGTTGTGGAATCATGGGAGTCATGGAAGGCATGATGGCAGGAACCATGGGCGGAGTGATGGGTGCAATGATTGGCACCATGTTTAGCGTAGACCACATTTCGTGGTTCATGCCACCATTCATGCTTATCAACATCCTCATCATGCTTGGTCTCAGCATTATGATATACGAAGAAATCGTTGTACCACACAAACCACAACCTCACACCACAACATTCACCTGGTTTGCCGGCTGGTGCATGCTCGCAACACTACTCCTTAGTGCAGTCATTATTTTCGGACCAAAAACAGGCATCGCAGCACTGGGGTGAAATCATGAACAAAACAAGCATTGCAATAACAACCATAATCATTCTCGCACTTATTGGTACATTAGGGTATGCCATGCGCTCACAACAAGCCACGCCAAGTACACCACAGACAACACTACCACCAAGCGCAAGCAATGTGTTTCTGAGCTGGGGAAAACTCAATTATGAACCCCAAGTCATTCATGCAGAACAAGGAAAACCTCTCACAATAACTGGAGACCTCAAACGACTCACGGGTTGTTTTCGATCATTTCAAATCAAAGAACTCGGCGTGACAAAGTACTTTACTGAAGGAGACACAAATCTGGAATTCACTCCAGAAAAAAAAGGCCAATTTGGATTTAGTTGTAGCATGGGCATGGGCAGCGGCCTGCTTGTGATCACATAAACACAAGCTTACAATGAGCACCACCCTGAGATACCTATGAACCAAAAAAAAGAAACAAAAAAACAATTCTTCGCACGCACAGAACTTTTTGTTGGAACACTTATTTTTCTTTTGTATATTGGAATTTCAATCTGGCTCAGCGACTTTTACACAACACTACAAACACTCCCGTACTACACACAAACACTTAACTGGCCAGAATTCCTGCTCGCAGGATTTTTCACACTCACTATTGGCACACTAATTGCCGCAAACACTGTGCTTGGCTATCGCAGATACACTACACACAAATCAATACAAAAACAAAGCACAACAACCTGTGCTGCAGCAGTTGCAGGAATCGCAACAGGAGTCTGCCCAATATGCATTGGAGGCATTGTACCACCAATTGCAGCACTCCTTGGCACAAGCCTCAGCTGGGCAAGCCTTCCATTCAAAGGACTAGAAATTCAAGCAGGAATCATTCTCTTGCTCGGAGGAACAGTATGGCTCAACAAGTAAGCACAACACAACAAACCACGCTCAGCATCACAGGCATGCACTGCGCGAGCTGCGCAAACACACTCACGAAAAAACTCAGCAACACGAAAGGAGTAGAAGCTGCAACAGTTAATTTTGCCACTGCAAACGCAAGCATAACACATCACACAACAATTACTGCACAAGAACTTATGACTGTGGTGCAAAAAACAGGATATAGCGCAGCAATCCCCACCGCAAATGAACAAGACCACAACCAAACTGCAAAAAAATATTACTCAAAAAAATTCCTTATCAGCATCCTTTTTTCACTACCAGCACTTTTAATAGGCATGCTTTTCATGAAAGAAGGAATCTTTTTTGTCGGCAAAGAAATTGCGTATGCACAATTTTTACTTCTGATTCTCGCAACACCAGTACAATTTTATGTAGGCTGGGATTTTTACAAAGGCACATGGACTGCACTCAAAAACAAAACCGCAAGCATGGACAGTCTTATTGCAATAGGGACAAGCGCAGCCTATGCATACAGTGTGTACACGGTTTTTTTCAAACCAGAACTCGGCCAATACTTTGAAGTCAGCACCGTACTCATCACCCTTGTTCTCCTAGGTAAATACTTAGAAGCAAATGCAAAAGAACGCACGCACAACGCAATTAGCACACTCATGAACGCAGCACCAACACACGCACTCGTGTTACGCAAAGGAAAAGAAATTCGCATACCAGTTGATGATGTTAAAGAAGGTGACAGTATCAAAGTAAAACCAGGCCAGAACATACCTGTAGACGGCATTGTTGTCTCAGGCAATTCAGCAATTGATGAAAGCATGATTACTGGAGAAAGCATGCCTGTAGAAAAAACAAAAGGCAGTAAGGTCACCGCAGGCACAATCAACAAAGAAGGAAGCTTTATCTTTAAAGCAACCGCAATAGGCAAAAACACCACGCTTGCAAAAATAGCAGCACTCATTGAAGACGCACAAGCACGCAAAGCACCAATCCAACGATTTGCAGACATAGTCTCAGCATGGTTTGTACCAGTTGTGATTGTGATTGCCATCATCACGTTTTTCACCTGGATACTGCTCGGCAAAAATGTAGAATTCGCACTCCTCACCTCAGTCGCAGTACTCGTGATTGCCTGCCCCTGCGCCCTAGGCCTTGCAACACCCACGGCAATCATGGTAAGCACAGGCAAAGGAGCACACCACGGCATACTCATCAAAGGAGGCGACATTTTAGAAACAACACACCAAGTCACACACGTGCTGTTTGACAAAACAGGAACCCTCACCCAAGGAAAACCAGAAGTGCACAGCATTGTTCCAATAGAAGGAACAGAACACGAAGCCACTCAACTCATGGCAAGTCTTGAACAACACTCAGAACACCCCCTTGCCACAGCAATCATGGACTATGCACGCAAGAACAAGATACACGCACTCACCACAACAGGCTTCAAAGCAATTCCCGGAAAAGGAGTCAAGGCACGCATTAACACCAAAGAATACACTCTGGGAATTCCAGAAATCACTGCAACACCAGACAAAAGCACCCAATACCTCATGCACAAACTTGAACAGCAAGGCAACACAGTCATGCTTCTTTCTCAAGGAAAAAAACTCATTGCCATGGTCGCAGTTGCTGACAGCATAAAACCAACAACCCACGACGCCATAGAACAACTCAAGCACCTCGGACTAAGTGTACACATGATTACTGGAGATAATGAACGCACCGCACGAGCAATTGCGCATCAAGCAGGCATAGAACACGTACATGCACGCGTGCTACCAGACAAAAAAGCAGCAATCGTAAAACTCTTACAAAAAAAAGGCATTACTGCAATGATAGGCGACGGAATCAATGATGCACCAGCACTTGCCCAAGCAGACATAGGCATAGCCATGGGCTCAGGCACAGATGTTGCCCTCGAAACAGGAGACATTGTGCTTATGAAAAATGATTTGCGCGACATCAGCAAAGCAATCATGCTCAGTAAGATAACCATCAGCAAAATCAAGCAAAACATGTTCTGGGCATTATTCTACAACATTCTCGGCATACCCATTGCAGCAGGAGTGCTATACCCTGTAACAGGAACCTTACTCTCGCCCATTGTTGCAGGAGGCGCCATGGCACTCAGCTCAGTAAGCGTGGTCATGAATTCGTTGATGTTGAAATACAAGAAATTATGAAGTGCGCACTGAAACAAATGCAAGAACTTGACATGCACCAAAAAATACTTGCAGGAACACCTTTTGAAAACAAGGCAATACTTGACGCACTCGGACCACTTGCAGAAGGAGTTATTTATCCCTATCACTTTATTGCAAACATCACAAATCCAATGATCAGCACATATCTTGAGGCATTCCAAAAGCGATTTGAAACACACTCAGGAGGATTTGCACCACTCATGTATGATGGAGTACACATTATTGCAGAAGCACTAAAAAAGTGCGAAGAAAACACAGACTGCATTGCAACACACCTCTACCAAACAAGCTATCAAGGAATTTCGGGAACCATGACATTTGACAAAAACGGAGACCCAAACCTGCCCATTGTTATGAAAACAGTTCACAATGGACAGTTTGTGCAAGCAGAATAATTCTTGGCAACAAAAGCTTTGCAAGAATGAAGACGCCAGCGCCGGGAAATTCAGCCCGACGGAATGCTGACGAAACCGAAAGGTTTTTGAACCCGGAAGTTCTTGTGAACAACAGCGTATCAGGCTGTCAGCGTACCTGGTTGGCTCACACTGGCGTCTATTTTTTATTTTTTTCTTTATTTAAGTGTTTTACTAAGAAAAAGCCGCAAACTTTACGAAAAAAGCGGAAGAATCAGATCACGTAAACTTCTCACACACCAATTCATACTCCCAACCAGGCTTCCATGACTTTGTGTGACGCCAGTCATCACGCATTGCCTGCTGCCACGATTTGCCTTTAAGAATAACATCAAGCGCAAGCTGAGGGGCGCGATGAGCAACAAACCCAACATGCTTTCCGGAAAACTTTTTGCACAACTCTTTAAGCAAGACACGCATGCGCTGCTCAACATCATTGTATGATTCACCGTGAGGAAAAGGAATTTCAATACACTCCTGCATTTTCTTGCTCATCACTTCATCAGAAATACCATTACAATCACCATAATTGCATTCACGCAATCTTGTATCAGCAATCATTGGCACAGAATCACCCCACGTAAGTTTTGCAGAATCAACAGCACGACGCAAATCTGAAGTAATAACCACGTCAAATTTTTTACCTTTTAACTGACCAAACAAATCTTTTGATTGCGTAATGCCCAACGCAGAAAGACCAACATCATTCCAACCAGACGCTTTACCAGACTCATTATCTGTTGTTGTACCATGCACAAAATAGGTGATTCGCAATACAGCAGTCATTTTTACCTCAGCCACATACTAAAAAGTTGGCGTTCATTCTTTTTTCTTGCCGCAATATTTAAATATTGTGCACGCCTACTAAACCCATGAAACTCACAGTTATTCTAGAACCACAAGAAGAAGGAGGCTACACAGTGTATGTTCCTTCGCTACCAGGATGCATATCCGAAGGAGATACCAAAGAACAAGCTCTGGAAAATATTAAAGAAGCACTGACACTCTACCTTGAAGCTGACACTGATGAAATTGCTCAATTTGAAGGAGAACTTGCATCAGTTACTGTATGAGATTACCACAAATTTCTGGAAGAACACTCATTAAGAAACTGCAACACGCAGGATTTATCGCAACCCGACAACAAGGCTCACATATTCGTCTTGAAAAAAGAACTGATGAAAAAACTATTAAACTAACAGTACCTTTGCACGACACTCTAAAGAAAGGAACACTTCACAGAATACTTAAAGACCCTGAATTGGATCAAGACAATTTTGATAAGTTATGAGCAATTATAGGTTTTCTTTATCCTCACCCAACACCACTGCCTCAACCTTGTTTTTTCCAGAGTTTTTCGCACGATACAACGCAGCATCAGCCTCTTGCAATAGTTTTTCTGAAGAAAGACCTGCTCCTGACGCAACACCAAGACTAATAGTCACACCACACCCTTGCTCAACAGCTGCACGACAGGATTCTGCCAAAGAAACAGCATCTTTTGTATTCGTGAAAAACACAAACTCCTCACCACCATAACGCGCAAACACACACGCCTCACCAAGAGTTGCTTTCACTGTTGCAGCAACACTTTGTAATACCTTATCACCCGCAAGATGACCCTGTGTGTCATTATACTTCTTGAAATTATCCACATCAATCATGCACACAGAAACAAACTGCGCAGACTCTGTGGCTCTTGCAAGAGCACGAGAGAAAAACGCACGATTAAAAATACCCGTAAGCGGATCAGTGATAGACAATGAATGTGCTGACTGATACAACAAACACTGCTCCCACGCCTTGCCAAACTTTTCCACAAGCCCAGACGCAAGAGAAACAACATCATTTAACGACGTGTCTGCAAACAGTATAACCGCACCCGAGCCCACAGGAAGTGCAATCAAGCACGGAGGTAGTTTATCAACAGAAATCTTGGCAAACATAACATCCTTTGCAAGGTTTGCAGATAACAACATTGTTTTGGTTTGCTGAACATGAGCCTTTGTCAGCGACTCAATACAAGCATATGTGTTAAGAAGTGAAGGATTGTGATGATAACGACCCACAAAAGAATCAATCACAATACTACAATTACCCAAGCGCAATTTGTGCACGAAAAACTCAGTAGTACGCTGAAGCAATAGCTCAGGATCAAGCACAAACAACACCTGAGACAAGTAGTCAAGCAAAACAGTCATGTCAGAAACAGTATGCTCAAAAACAGCACGCTGTTCAAGCACTGGCTGAATTGCAGAAAAAAGCACAGGAACAAGATATGCAAGACTTTGCACGTGTGAAGGCTCAACAATTGGCACTGCAGCACCAAGCGAAGCCTCAACATCACCCACTGACTGAATATTTTTTGTTGTGCGCAAACCAGGAACCACACACCAACCATCAGAAAGCGGGACAAGAACTGCAGTGCAACCCGAAGGCTCTTGCGCAATCCTGACTTGCTTACGCGCATCATCCAATGCATCACGCAACCAACGCTGATACGCAACTTCTCGCTCAACTAATTGAGTAAATAACGGAGGCACACCCGCACTCGCAACCTTCTTGTATGCACGATCAAGCACAAACGCATACACACCAGTAGCTGACGCAAGCTTGTCAACCACGAACTGCACAGGAAGCATGATGAAGCAAATAAAAAGAACGATATAAAAACCTATGGATTGACCACACCAAAAGAATTCCGTGGCAACGCCTAGAATGAATTGTCATGCAAGTTTCAAGTGAGCACTTAAACACTTTTCTTCAATTGCTCACGGTACGTATTCATTTCTTTTTCATTCAGATTTGAAACAAGAGTGTCAAATACTGAAACAAAGATTTTGGCTTCCTGAAGCATACTGCCAACCTGTTCTTCTTTGTCAACTTTCATGTAGTACTGCGCATCAATTCTTTTTTCTTTATGCAGATTAATGATTTCGGTTTTTTCCTTACCCAACAAGATATCCACTGCGAGTATTGAACAAAAGTGGTTTTCACATTTAACACCTATTCTTTGAAGAAATGAATAAAGCGCGTAATATTCTGCATAGTATATGACAACTGTAGTCCAAAGAAGATCTTGATCGCTAAAATTCTTTTCAGCACGTTTCAGGGATGCTTTTGCTTCTTCAAGATATGCTTTTGCAAGTCGCTCATTGGGCTCAACAATTCGCAAACCATCTTTCAGCCCAAAACACCAATTGAGTTTCTTATTTTCCATACTGCGCCCACATCAAGTTCACATAAAATGAATGATTATTCAAAATAACATGGTTTTCCTCTATTTCTTTGATTAACGTCACCTGTTCTTTCATAGCTTTGATAAATGTTCTTTTAGACATTTTGATTTCATGAATTTTGTAAGGCACAAGATACGAAGGTAATTTTTCTACTGTTTCAGACACTACAAACAAATCCAAATCAGAATCCTTTTCTGCAGTGAATTTGGCAAAACTACCAAATGCAATAATTGTAGCATCAGGAAGCTCTTTAAGAAAAACTTTTAACTCAGGATAGTGTTCCACAAATAAAAGAGTTTTATAAATTTCTGATTGCAACAAACACAGCTTTGTTTGAATATTCGCCAAATTCAGGCTGAAATATTTATTCTTTCCTTTGCAACAACTTTTCAGTATGCCACGCTTTTCCAATGCGTTCACACTATTCTGAGTATTTTTAAGAGGAAGCTGAGCTAATCTGCTTATCTCTCTCAAATAGAGCTGTTTTGTGTAGTCCTTGCAATATAAACTCAAAACCTCACAATCACTGTTTCTTTTTAGATACATATGTAGCTTTTTAGATACCGTAGTATATAAACTTTGCGACAAGAAAGGAGAGAAAACATACGTTTCTTTTTTGAAGATCTGAAAAAAATAATTTCTTTCAAACAATTTCTGGCATTAGCTTTAAATAAGCCCCAAACTCAAACAAGAGTATTGCGCCTGTAGCGAAGTGGTCAAACGTGACGGTCTCAAGAACATTGCTGAGAGAACCGTTGGCTTAGTGCCTTCGCAGGTTCGAATCCTGCCGGGCGCAGTTTAGTATCTCAATACATAAACAAGAACGCAGGTCCCGAAACAGCAGTTGAGGACACCTGCCGGGCGCATAAAATGAACAAACCAAAAATCATTCTTTACATGGCAATTAACTCCAATGGCATGATTGCAAAAGAAGCTGATGACACAAGCTGGATTTCCAAAGAAGAATGGAACATTTACAGTGCAGTTTAGACAATCTGCCAACATGATTATTGGTCACAGAACCTATGATATTTTAACTAAGCAACCTGAATTTGCTGAACTTGAAAACGTAAAAATAGCAGTTGTCTCACACAAGAATTTTCAAACCTTGAACAAAAAACATTTCGTTGCAAAATCACCACAAGAAGCATTGAATATTTTTACAGATTGCAAAGAAGTTGTTGTGGCAGGCGGAAGCATTCTTAATGCAGGATTCATGCGAGAAAAACTCATTGATGAACTTTATTTGGACATCGAACCACTACTTTTTGGCAAAGGAATCCCACTCTTTGCCCAAGAAGACTTTGAAGCACGCTTAGAACTAATTGAAGTCAAGAAACTAACAAAGAATGAACTACAGCTTCATTGCAAGGTTGTGAAAAACTCTGCAACTTAGCTCACAATAACCTGAAATCTTTTTTTGTCAAGAGGCTCAATCAAGACTTCCTGACCTTTTTTTAGTTCAAGAAAGTCAACAACACTTTTTGGCAGCCTAACATCAAGAGCATTACCTGAAGTGCCAATACTTGTGCGAGACGCACGCCCAACACCCCACACACCTTTTTTCTTAGCCACTGCTTCTATTTTTTCAAATTCAGTTCCATCAAAAACAACTTGACCACAAGGGCAAACCATTGCACCAAACTTTCCTAAAATCTGACCAAGCAACGCATATTCTTGTTTTTTTTTAGTCATTTGCTTTCCACACACATCACCTTCTGCCATCGCCATCACCTGTTGATAAACACTGTTTTTATCCTATACTTTTCTCCCATTTTCTTGTACGCCACTGAAAAATACCCCTGAAAAAAAGAACTTACTTTGTCATGATCTCAACAACATCACGATGCTTGAGCACGTGCTCTCTGCCAACTTTACGACGGGTTTTTACATCAATAGCTGCAATAAAGTTCTTTTGCAAGTCAGTGTGAATCCTGCCTGCAAAATCAAATGCAGTGCTGTTAGGAGGCAACAAAAAGCAATCAGGAAGTATTCTGCCAAACTGGTCAGCAAGCTTACTCATGCCTCCAGGAAAAATCGCAACATACTTCAGCAAATCAAACACTGCAGCATTCAACACCTTTTGCACACCAGTACTGCCAAACTTGTCAAGCACACTCTTTTGAATAAAATCAAGAGCAGCACGCTGCTTCTCAGACACGTTACCAGTAATCGTAAACGTACCATCACCCTGCACATACTGAATCAAGTTAGCACGCGCAGCTTGCTTCAAGGTAAGCTCAGCATCACCAGAACACGGAACAATCATAAGCCCAGAAAACTCTTTTTTGATACGCTCCAAATTCACTTCAGCAACAGGAATATCCATCTTGTTTGCTGCAACAATCAAAGGCTTAGTCTTACGCACCACAATCGCAAGCTGCAAAAGCTGTTCCTCAGACCAGTGCAGCGGAGGAATAACATCAATCTTCAAAGACTGCATAGCATTCTTCACCTGCACCTCAGTAATGTTCAGCCCAGACAATTGCTTGCCAATTGCTGACGCAACATCACCATGCTCTTGCTGCAACTGACGCGCAAAACGTTCCCAGCCTTTTTTAAGAATACCAAGCACCCACATGTCAAGCTCATGCTCAAGAAAACGCACATCATTCGCAGGATCATATGAACCTGCATCACAAGGCTCACCGCGCTCATTTGTTGTGCCTGCCATGTCAACCACGTGCACAAGCACATCAGCCTGACGCAAGTCATCCAAAAACGACAAGCCCAAACCCTTACCCAAATGCGCCCCAGGCACCAAGCCAGCAACATCCATCACATCCACAGGCACAAAACGCTGATGATTCACGCAAAAACCAGTACGTGGATTACACTGCACACCAAACTCAGTATCAACACAATCAATACGCACACACCCCGCACCCTTATTTGGATCAATAGTTGCAAACGGATAGTTCGCAATCAACACATCAGCCAAAGTTATTGCTTTGTACAAAGTTGATTTACCCACATTTGCCTTACCAATAATACCAACGAACATAACAAGCCAGAGAAGAAGAGGTTTATAAGGGTTGGCACAACGGAAAATATATGCGCGTAGAAACATACCTTGCAGGAATTTACACAATACGACTTAAAGAACCTACGTCACACCACCCAGAGTTTACCTTACAAATTACCACACCAAACAAAGCACACACACTTACCATAGGTCTGTTTCCTAAACAAAGACCACCTTTTTCTGTAGAAACACTTTTTGAAAGCAAACAACCATATTGCTTTACAACAGACAGAGACATAGCTGACTATCCAAGAGCTGCAAGAGAAGTGACACACGGAAAATGCATAGAAATAGGCGCAGGACTAGGAGGGCTTGTTCTTGAGCTTGCTCAAAAAAATGTTGGAAAAATAACAGTCATAGACCCACTAGACTACAACCAAACAAGAGCCATGCTCCTACACGCACAAGCCTATGCTTCTGACCAACAAGTATGCATGCGAATCAGTACATTATTAGAGCGGTGCAGGATCATGCATGACAAAAGAAGAGTCAGACTCATAAATACCACTTTAGGTAATGCATTAGAAACACACCCAGAACTCCTTAGCTCAGCAGATTTTGTCATAGACAATTTCGGAGCAGTTTACTATGTTAACACAGAATCATTTCCAGAACTTGAGGCACACAGGAAAACCATAAGTTGCCATGAACTGCAAAAAAGAGCACTTCAAGAAATCACTCGCAAAGAACGCGCATTACTCAATCCTCAAGGAAAACTTATTCAGTGCCCAACACCTGAGGTTTAATGATTAAAGAACAGTGTTTTCTTAGTATTGTGAAGCAAGAGAGAAATCGAGATTTATAAACAACGGCACAATCGTTGCAAACCATGACAATGCCCAACACCCTCTTACCTCACTATCTTGAAAACACACCTTATGACTTCTTACTTAATGATCTTTATGACCTGTACAAAACATTTCGTGCAGGAAGAATACTTGGAAATGCGCTCGATACATTAAACAGTAATGATTTAGAATCAGTTCTTTTATCTGATGTTTGCCAAAGTACAGGTCCTGAAGAAAAAGAAAATCACTTCATCAGCCCTGAAGATAAGTTGATTTTGTCAATTTTTCCAAACAAAACAAAACAAGTCCTACTCACTGCAACAACAAGATACGCACATCTTGAAGAAGCAACCACCCAGGCATGGACTCTTTTAAAAAAATATCTTCCAATGCTCACAAATGAGCCTGAAAAAGCAGTTGGTGCATACCAAGGAATTCGCGACAAAATAATGGACGCAAGCAACTCAAGAAACAAGCGCAACAATCTATTTATTGCAAAACTTGCAAGAGTAAGAAAGGCATGCAAAAGACTTAAGAAATATTTACGCACAAAAACCTATCTGCCAAAAGAACCATGAATTCTCGCAAGCGATTCCTCAAAAGCACTCTTGACTTTTGCTTCTGCGGTATGAATAAGCTCACAAGCATGCGTTCTGTCTTTACCTGGAGGAACCACTCCTACAAAAGCAACATCTACATACGACCCGCAAGTACCTTCATCATCTTCATACGCCCATTTCAAAAGACAAAACTGGTTCCAGGACGAATACGCAAGAACAGTTTCCCCACGTTGTTCAACAAAAAAATGTCTTTTTTCACCTGAAAGATTTTCCAAAAAACCAAAATACACACCATACACCTCTCTGGCATTTGCTGCATCAAAACAGCCTGGATGGTCACGATCATAATTCCCAAGAGATATACGCTCACCAACTACAGGATGAATAGCAAATCGCTTTTCACCACCAACCCTTACTTCAAACACATCAGACAATTCAGCAGCAGTCATACACTGCCCAAACTCAAGACTGATTAAAAAACTTGCGCAAAAAGAAAAAAAGAATGAACCAATAAAGAAGAAAATCGCGAACCAACAAGTTTTTATACAACAAGCTAATTCTTTTTTATCATGAAGAACTCCATCTTGCTATTGCTCGCCATTACCACACTTCTTGTACTCGCAAGTTGTGATGTAAGAGAACTAAAAGAAAAACACGAAAAATCACTTTGCCCACAAAAATACATGCGCTTAGGAACTACCTGTTGCCTAGACAAAAACAATAACACCATTTGTGACTCAGATGAACAAAAAAATCCAGCATATAGCGGCTGCGGAATATATCCTTCTTCACCAACCTGTGAAGCACCAAACATCAAAGTAGGAAGCAAATGCTGCGCTGACGAAGACAACAACAAGATTTGCGATGATGACGACTTTCACACACTCACTTGTGAAAAACCATACATCAAACTGGGCTTAGACTGCTGCCTTGACAAGAATGACAATGGCTTATGTGACTATGACGAACAAGAAGTTACTTGTAACAAACCATACCTCAAAGTAGGAATGAATTGCTGCCCTGACAAAAATGACAACAGCATCTGTGATTACGATGAACTTCAAGCTTCCTGCAAAAAGCCATATATTTCCTCAGATGCATATGGCAGTTGCTGTCTCGACAAAGATGATAACAACAAATGCGATAACACTGAAGTAAAACTACTTACATAAAAATTAATAGAATTCAAGAGACTGAATTTCACGCAACTCTTACACCAACAAACAGATTTATAAACCCCCTCTTGTTTAACTCTGCTAATGAGATGCAGGCGCTTCTGTTCCGCACTGTATTGATGCACACCATGTTTTACACCATACAAATTAGCGACCACATCAGAGTACCACCACGCCTGTTTGACAATAATGTCAAGCACGCAGTCATGAAGTCAGTACGACAAAAATACGAAGGCTTTGTCAACGAATCACTTGGCATAGTGATTGATGTTGTCGGCGTGGTATCAGTAGGTCAAGGAGTGGTTATACCAGGCGATGGCGCAAGCTATTACCAAACAACATTTGAGCTCCTCACCTTCAAACCAGAACTACAAGAAGTCATCACAGGAAAAATAAGAGACATTGCAGACTTTGGCGCATTCATCCCCCTCGGACCCATTGACGGAATGATACACATCAGCCAAACCATGGATGACTTTGTGAGCTTTGCAAAAGACAAAGTGCTTTCAGGAAGAGACAGCAAGCACGCACTCAAAGTTGGGGATTTGTGCAGAGCACGCGTGATTGCCGTATCATTCAAAGACCCAACAAACCCAAAAATCTCACTCACCATGCGACAACCAGGACTTGGAAAAATAGAATGGATAGAACAAGAACAAACCACAACACCAGCACCTGTAGCAAAAGTTGACGCAAAAGAAACCAAGAAAAAGAAAGGAGCAGAATGAAAAAGAAAGCATGCAGACGATGTAAACTCATGGTAGACGCAGAAGAATGCCCACTCTGCAAGACAAGCCAGTTTGCCATCAACTGGAAAGGACGCATCTACATACTCAACCAAAAATCCGACATAGCAAAAAAAACAGGCATGACAGCCCTCGGAGAATACGCAATCAAGGTGAACTAACATGGAACTCAGCACAACAGAAAAATACAATCCATTGCTTGAACGCAAAGAAATAACAGGACAGCTCAGCTTTACTGGAAAAACACCCAGCAACCAAGAAGTCACTGACTTACTCGCATCAAAACTCGGCGTGCCAAAAGAAACCATCGCAGTCAAGCACGTGTACACCAAGTTTGGCACAACAACCGCCACAGTACACGCCTATGCCTACAGCACACCAGAACAACTACTCAACGTAGAACCAAAAAAGAAAGAGAAAAAAACAGCAAAACCAGCTGAGAGTACGTGATTCACATGGCAGAAAAAAAAGAAGTCAAAAAAAAGAAAGGACGAGCACGCTCAGCACTCTACAAAGACGGCGACTGCACAGCCAAAGCATGCCCAAAATGCGGCGACGGCTACTGGATGGCACAACACAAAGATAGAAACTATTGTGGCAAGTGCAAGTATACAGAATTTGGGACGAAAAAGTAAGTGATAACAACGCTTTTCTAACAAATAAAATTCTGCACTACCTAACAATAAACCACAACGCATATATTCTCGCAACAAAACACACTGGTCATGACCTATCCTATTCTTCATGTTGTCACCAAAGACAAGCTTGTCCTGCATGGCGCACTCTTTGAGGCACGCACAAAAACAATAGTGATCAACATTCATGGCACAGCAAGCAATTTTTATGACGAAGACTACATGAAAAACATGGCAGAAGAATTTCCCAAACACAACATAAGCTTTCTCACCACTAACAACAGAGGCACTGGCGCGCTCCAACCCAGCCTACCAGGGTCTATAGGGGAAGTATTTGAAGACTGCATACAAGATATTGACGCATGGATTGAGTTTGCAAAAAGCCGAGGCTACACAAAAATCATTCTTCAAGGACACAGCCTTGGCACAGAAAAAACAGTATATTACGCCGCAAAAGGACACCACGCAATTCATGGAATCATACTCCTCGCACCTTCTGATTCTTCTGGAAACCAAAAAAAATTCTTACCAGAAAACATACGAAAAAAATTAGACAATCAAACAAAAGAATTCTTGCAACACAAAAAAGGAAATGAATTACTCACCGCACACCCCCTACCTCATGCAGGATTTGCCCCAAAAACAGCAGCCTCATACGCAAGCTTTTTCGGCCCAAACGCAGAACTTGCAAACGCACTACCATTTCACACACAAAAACTTACACTCTACATCAAACTCACCACACCAATTCTTGCAGTCATTGGCACAAAAGACATTTTCACCGCAGTACCTGTACAAGAAGCAGCAGCATTACTCCAGCAAAACAAACACGCAACAGTCAAGCTCATCACAAACGCAAACCATGACTTTGAAGGCAAAGAAGAAGAGCTGACTAAGATTGTGCTCAAATGGTTAGATAAAACGTGTTAGTTGTGTTAATTTTATTTACTCTTAAACCAGAAAATACCTAATGTACTACATTCTCGTCGAAGCCTGATATCAGCTGATATCACACAAGAACGCCAAAGCACTTACGAAGTATGAAGACGCCGGCGCTGGGAGTTTCAGTGTAGTGATTCTGTCGCCAAAAACCACAACATTTTTGAACCCAGATATCTTTTCAGATACCGACGGTTCAGGTCGGCGACTTACCAGATTAGTCTACGCCGGCGTCTTTTTTTTATTGTTTTCTTTATTTAAGTGTGTTACTAAGAAAAAGCCGGAAACTTTACGAAAAAATCGGAAGATTTACACTGCAAACTTACTTTTCCTCAAGAAGGGTTTTCCAATTCTTTGAATATTCTGAAAATGCTTGATCAAAATCCTCTTGAGAACTCAAAACTATAGCAAGACTTTGGATTGCAGTTTTAAGCTCCTTAAGCACAGCTTCTTGCACAGAAGGTTCACACTTTTTTTCGAGTTCAAGAATGAACCCGTATCCTTTTGTATGATCTACACTCACTGAAATACCCTTCCACAAAAAGTTTTTACGCAAACGCAACCATTTTATCTTGATACCATAACCCAAGGTAAAAAAGATTTTCGCAAGCGTATCAAAGTCTTCACGCTTACATAAAACCTCAAACTCTTCTCGATGCTCAGCATGCATCTTACCTTTTTTGAGCCATACTTTCGCATGCGCTGTGCTTCGCTGAATTCTTAAGTCAACAGGTGCATTAAAATACCATGTTTCCTGCTCTTCAACTCCTTGCACAACACCTTCTTTCGCAAAATAATCTAAAAGCTCTTCATACTTTTTCTGAGAAATAAAAGTTCGTAGCTCTACTTCAATAACCATCTACTCAGGTTCCTCAGGCAGTGTTTGTAACACAAGCAAATCTTCAGTGGTAAGCTTGCTACCTTTCTTGAGCTTTTCCTGCACGAGAACTTGTTTTTCAGAAAGAGAACGCTTTTGTTCCTGGGCTTTTGCACTTCGTTGCTGCTTACGCTCAACCTGCGCTTTCGCACTCAATTCAGCAAGCAAGCCAAGCTTTTCCTCAAGCTGAACACTAATCGGCTCAAGCGCAGCAGATTTTTCATGAATTTGCTTGCTCAACTCATCTTCTTTTGCACGCAAATCATCAATTTTCTTGCTTAACTCAAGCACTTTTTCATGCTTTTTTTGAGACACTACAGCTTTTTGTTGCACTTGCACATGCAACGCATCAGCTTGCTGGCGCGCAACATCCAGCTCCTTACGTACCGCACGCTCACTTTCGCCAGCCTTAGAAACCTTTTGCGCCTCAACAAACTTTTTCTTTAACTCCTTAATTTTCTTCATCAACACAGTTTCCTTATCAAAAGGCAAGGCCTCAGTCTCAATCTTATACTCAAGCCTACGCATTTCACGACGAAGAAAATCAGGATCAGGAACACCTGCCTGCTGAGAAATACCTTTTTTTTGATCCGCAAGCACAACGTGCTCTTCAGATTTTTTCTTCACCTGCTCATGAAGTGTATCACGCTGGTCTTTCAAACCCTTAATCTCACCCACCATAGAATCTCTATCCTTGCGTTCTGCTTCAACTTGCTTGATAAGCTCACGCACCTCACGACCAAGACGCTGACGCTCAGAAAATAAACCTTCAGGGTCTTGCGCATTCAACTGCTCACGTAAGACCTCAACCTCCTTTTTCAGATCCTCAACTCGCTGCATGAGTTCATGCCGTTCTTGAGCCAACATTCCACATCACATAGTAATTCAATAAAAAAACAAAAAATTAACCAAAGAGCGCGCTTAAACCAGCAGCAGCAGCTTCTTCAGTTTTTTTCTCATCCTGAGGACTCTTCTTTGCTTCCTCATGCTTTGCAGGAGCACTTGCCACAGGAGCTGCCATCGCAACAGGTGCAGCAGCAGCTTTCTTCACTGCCTCATCAATATTTACTCCTTGAAGCGCAGCAACAAGCGCCTTAATTCGAGCCTCATCAGGTTTTGCACCAGCAGCCTCAAGTACTTTCTTTACTGTAGCTTCATTCACTGTGCCACCGGCTTTATGAATCAACAATGCTGCATATACGTATTCCATGTTCTTCCTCCCTAAAGTTTGAATTCCTCCTTCATGCTCAACGCAACACGCTCAGCATCACCAAGCACTTCATCAGTCATGCCAGACGCGAGGAAATGAGACTCGCGCACAACAGCACGGCACGCACGCCACGCTCGTGCAATGACAATATCAAGCACTTCAGGAGTAGGATAACACACCTCAACACCAAGATTCAAAGCAGAAGTTACTGCTTCAGCTAATTTCATGGCAAAGGCTTCTTCATCAATATCAAGAACACTTGCAGGATACACAGTGCCTTTTTCAAACACTGCAGTTAAGTTCAAACCAATTTCCATAGGTTCAATACCTAATCGCGCAATCATACTTGCAACACCAGGCTTGATAGGCTCACCAGCTTTTGCAACAACACAATCCATCTTAACCGCAACTTTACCGCCTTCAACACCTGCCTTCACACCAATCTGTGCAAACTCACTAATTACTGGACCTGGAGCAAATGGTGTTGGACCTGCAGGAATTACAAGATCATATGGCGCAATCTGGCCAGGCTTTGCAGCAGCCTTAGACTTAGACTTTTTCAGAGTTTTAAACAACGCAAAAGGATTTTCTTTGGTAAACAATAATGCAGGCATGCCTTTTTCAATATACACACGCAAGCCAGCAAGACCTGGACTTTGATCAAGAGCACGCAACAACAAACTACGACGCGCCATCACCATCTCAACAGTGCCACGCAGTTTTTTCTTCATTTGCGCAAGCTGGGCTGCAGGAAGACTCTCCATGTTAAGCACGCCAACAATAGGATAGTTTTTTGCAAGCTGAGCAACCTGCTGAACAACATCTTTTTTCCACTGCGCAACATGAGCTTGAGGACTACTCATGCAGCACCCACCTTCACTGGAGGACTCATGGTACGCTTGATAAGCACAGAACGAACATTATCAACCTCACTTGGCAATGCCTTCACAATAGCTTCATACACAGTCATGATGTTTTCCAACACTTCAGCATCAGGCATTTGCTCAGAACCAACCATTGCCTTCACGCTTAGCTGAGTTTTTATGGAAAGCTTCACTGTTTTACGCAACTTATCAACCAGTGGCTTAAGATTTGCATTCGGAGGAACAACACACCCTGCCTTGGGATTTGGCATCTTACCTCGAGGACCAAGCACACGACCAAACACTTTTGCGATCTCTGGCATGATGTTTGCCTGCGCAACAAAAAAATCACATGATTGCGCAAGCTTGCGAATTTTTTTCTTTTCCTGCAAAAAAACTGGAAACTCTTCAGTTGTTACAACTGCATCCATGTTTGTTTTTGCAGAAGCGGTAAGCTCAGGACCCACAATAGCACACACCTTGACAGGCTTGCCTTTAGAAAAAGGCAGCACAACAAACAAGTCTTTTTGATTCTCATTTTGTTTAAGATCAATATCACGAAGGTTCACAACCAAGTCAAACTTTTGCACAAACTTACGCTTTTCACCAACAGCGCGTGCCTGCACCAATGCTTTTTGAAAATCATTCTTTTGCATAAAACCCTCCTACAGAAACACACTACACAGCCTGTAGTTCTTTCGGGATACACAAGGAAATCAATAAAGGGTTTTTAAAGCTTGCGCCAAGGATGGATCCATGCTCAAGCGCACCAAAAGAACACTTGAACGCATGCTTGTTGGAGCAATTATTGCAGGAGCAGCAGTGGTTTGGCCTTACAGGCACGAAATCATGAGCACTCCTTCAACAATCATTAGCCCACACGTTATGCATGCAAAAACTTGGCCAGGATATAGAGAAAAACAACTCATGTTCCTTCTCAGATCATCAACAGGCATAGCAAGCGCGCTTTTACTCGCATGGTTGTATGACCTGACAAAGAAACGCAACACAACACCCTTTCAGGCAATTATGCACAAAAATAGTCTTGCAACACTCTGCGGAGTAAGCGCAGGACTGCTTGCTGAACAATACATCCAAGCATGGCAACCCTATGCACTACTTCCTCAAGAAATTCGTGACATCATCATACCCAATATTCTTGCACCAAACATTCTCACAAGCACGCTTGATTATGGTGGAGGAAGTTTACGTACTGCAGCCAAAAACCTTCTTAAAATATTGACTGGAAAAATAAAGGAAACCACTACACCTGATCCAGCTGGACAACAACTTGCTGAAACAGCACTTCTTTACCAAACAAAACGCGTAGAAGATGCTCTTGCAAAAGAACGCCAATGCTTCAGAAACCTTGATAACGCAATAGATAGCACAACAGTATTCCAAGAACTTATTTTTCAATTAGCAAAAACTCTTGCTGAAAAAATTGGAGAACCAGGACCAAAACCCTATGCACTAGTCTCTGATGCATACCAGCTCATACGCTTTGGTTATTTCGCACAAGCAGAAGAACATATTGCACAAGCATTAGCTATAGACGCACACCCGCATGTTGCATTTTTAGTTGCAGAACTACGCACCGCACTCAAAGAACAAGAACATAGCCTGCAACAATGGCATCCGCATGCGCACACCACCTACACTCTTGAAAAAACACTCCAAGAACGCGCAAAAGATGCGTGGAATGAAGCCAAAAAAAGATTGGAAAACACACAAGAACTCCACACTGTGCAACCCCTCGCAACAGCACAAAAAAAAGTCATTACACTCCACAATCCCTTTTTAGCAGAAAGCATTGTGCTTGCAGCACCACGCGCCCCAGAAGAACGCCCTTGCATTGATTGGGAGGAAAAAACACTTCAGTGGTATGCACGCATGCTTGGCGAAAACGTACCAACACCTCTTGGCTGGCTCATGATTTGTGGAGAAGAATATTTTGTAGAACAACGCGTGGGAACAAAAACATTACGTGAGATATTTCGCAAGGCATCAGATGATGAACAACACGACATAAAAAATCAAGCCACAGAACTGCTTGCACGCATTCACACGCACACACCTTATTTTGCGTTTAATCCGGTAGAACACGAACCCACGTATCTCAAACAATTACTTACTAAAAGCCTTGCACATGTTGTCAAAAAATACCCACTACTTAGCGATACCGCACACGCACTTCTTGAAGAACTTGAACCAGTATATGCTGCATTACGCAAACAGCCCGTCGCATTGAACAAAGATACCCACCCTGACAATTGGACACTATCTCATGCAATTGTGCGAGCAATAGATTTTGGGTGCACACCAACTGGACCACGAAAAGGACCTGTACTCAACAATCTTGTACGACTTGCAGACGCAGAAGAAAGTTATCCAGTCCATGGAGACTTACTTATTCCTTATCTCAAAAACACTGCATGGAACTGGCAAGAAGAACCAGCAGTGTTGTACGCAACATCAGGAGTGTACGATCATTTACTCTGTGCAGGCAATCGCATGAATGAATACCTCAATACTTCACTTGCTGAAAAGAAAAAAGCAAGCGCAGAACATCTCAAGACCAGCAAAGACCATCTTAAAAAAACACACCTGCCTTCTGCCACGCAAGCAACAGTATTAAGACATATTACTGAATTGCTCAATGCATTCTGAATCACTCAATGCCTGCACCAATAATTGAGCCAAGCATGTCAAACACATTTTCTTGCACCACACCCAAATAAAACCATAACAATACTTGTTCTGATTCAAGCTTTTGTGGAAGTGAAGTTTGATAGCGTACAAGCAATGAATGCTCAGAACCAACCTGCACTGCCTTAGGCAAAGAAAATGAAAACAACAACTCAATAAGCAAATCAACCACTAAGTTGGTTCGCTTGTGTAGCTCAAGAATCTCACGACAAGGAGCATGTACCTGAGCAGTCTTACAATACGACACATATGCATCTGCAAGCTTTTCCAAAACTTCAATAATCACATACTGCTGACAATTTTTACGCACGCCCACTTGCTGTGACATCATGCGACGGCACACATCAGACAAACGATTGATTTCTTTATCCCGCACCACCAATGCCTGAAGCCATGGCGTATCGTGCGTACGCACTGCTTCACGACTTTCTTCAGCAAGAGATTTCACCACCACAAGCAAACGATTACGAAGTGTATCAAACTCTTCCACATGAGCAGTTGACACTTTTTTGAGCACAACACTTTTTTTGCCTTGATGCACTATCTCAAACCCAAGCATGCCCTGATGAAGCACGTGATGCACTGCCTCAAGTTCCTCAGCAGATGAGTATGTTGCCTCAATAGAATCATGACCTGCTTTGAATAATGCAGCAATAATTCGCGAAGTCATAGGTGCAGTACCTGTCAAATCAACTGCAACCGAAGACCCTTGCGGAGCAGTGCGTGACACTAACACACGTACATATCCCTGCTGTTCTTCAACCTCAACACTGTCGCCCTTTTTTATTCCCTGTGCTTGCACCCATTTTTTGGGCAAGGACACCACACAGGTTTTGCCAGCCATAAGAATGATTTTGCGCAACATACACCTTCTTATTACGAATAAGTATATAAATGCTTCTATAGAACATATTTCTATACTTATTATATAATTATATTCTCAAGATATATAATCTCCGAATGTTTTACGGAAAATAGCTAAGAAAATCCGAAAATTCCGGAAAAACAAGGTGATACCATGAACAAAAAAGACTGGATAATTGCAGCACATTTACGGCAAAACAGCAGAATACCCCTCACAGAACTGTCTAGAAAAACAGGCATTCCTGTGAGCACGCTCTTTGACCACATCAAAACCCAAGACGGAGCACTCTACACCAAACACATAGCCCTCATGAATTTCACTGCCTTAGGCTATAGCACAAAAGCACACATACTTCTGCGCGCGCCAAAACAAGCAAAAGACACTGTGCAACGCTTTCTTGAAGCACACTGGAATGTAAACACAATCTACAGAATAAACAACAAGTACGATTTTCTCGCAGAGTGCGTATTTAAGCACATGAAAGAATTTCAGGAATTTCTGGATGCTCTCGACCAAAAATACGGAGTGAAAGACATTCAAGTCCACTACATTGTTGATGAAATAAAACGAGAAGCATTCCTAACAGACCCCGCAGTTGTACAGTATTTAATGGACAGTGCAGGATAAGCACATGAAAACACAACCCTGCAAGAAAGATTTAAATACATGTCAAACATGTCAAACATTAGGTGATTTTATGCAGGTAAGCGTTCGCGAAGTTGATGAAGCAGTATTTAGGGAATTTAAATCAGCAGCAGCACGAGAAGGAACCACTGTAGGCAAACTCATAACCCTTGCCATGAAACAATTCGTTGACCACAAACCACAAAAATCTTTTTTCCAATTAAAACCAATACCTTGGGGAAAAGGCACTGAAAAAAGCAGTAGCGAAATTGATGAGGTGCTTTATTGATTTTGATTGATACAAACGTGTTCGTTGCATACTATAACGAACAAGACACAACCCACAAACGAGCAGTTAGCCTGCTTAAAGAAATATTTTTGCACAAGTATGGACTGCCCATAACCACTGATTATGTGTTTGATGAAGCAGTCACCGTAACCTTGAGAAGAACAAAAAACAAAGACTGCGCCATTGCTCTCGGAAACAGCATTCTCACGAGCGAGATACGCTTGCTCAGAATTCATGAAGGAATTTTTCAGGAAGCATGGAATTTGTTTCAAACACAAAAAATTAGTTTTACAGACTGCACCCTCGTGGCAGCAATGCGTGCGCTTAACATAGAGTATCTTGCAACATTTGATGAAACACTTCAAAAAGTGAAAGGAGTAATACCTGTTTGTTGAATACACCACAATACTCCAAGAACACCTTTACCAACCGAGGCTGCCAAAACCTTTAAATACATACACTTGTGCAATGAAGAAAAAGGTGTATCATGAAAGCACAAGGATTACCCATAAGCACAATCATTATCGCAGCACTCGGCTTACTCGTTCTCGTTGTTATAGGCGCGATATTTGGCGGACAAATCACCAAGTTTGGCAGAGTCACCAATGAATGCATAGGAAGGTGCATTGTATCAGACGCGAACATGCAGACAAAAGCACAAGCAATAGGACTTAGTGTTGATAGCGATAAGGACTGCAATGCTGCAGAACGAGAAATCTCAGGCAAGTACATTGCTCAAGGCCAAGCAGGAATCAAACCAGGAGACCTTGTATTCTGCAACAAGTGCTGTGCAACAACAGGATAAAAAGATTTTTTGATCAGACTTTTTTCAGATTTTAGCGCAAATCATATTTGTGCAGGTTTCTCCGCGCATTTTGATGCCAGATTTTTGTAAAACACAGAAATTGCCTGATAATCCTTCTTCATTTGTTCAGGCATTTCAGCGAAATTAATTTTTAGAGCTGACGAAACACCACTATACGCATCTTTGAGTTTTCTCGTGAGCCCTTCAACATACAACAACATTTTAAATTGTTCGTACGGGTCAGCTCTTTTTAGTTCAGGAACTTCATTCATACATTCAAAAGCAATATTACATGCTTCAAACAATCCTTGATCTTCAGAACTTTTTTCACAGCGTGTAACATCCAACAAGTAGCCAGCCACAGCGTCTTCCACGTACCCAACCATAGTAGCAAGCGCATTGTAACTTGGTTTACCAGTACCTTGCAAAAGCGCTTCTATGCCTTGACTAACACCTATTGCAGAAGGACCAATTAAAACACTCAGCAATGTTGAGACCATAGATACTGACGTTAATTAATTCTTAATAACTCTTATGGAAGTCTTGCTATACTGATGCACTCATTTCAAGAACCAGCTTGAGCACATCAGGGACTTCCTGAACACCGGTTTCCTCGTCATAATGCCCTTTGTTGCGTTGCACAATAACCTTCGCAAATTTGTCAAAGATTTTTTTGTTCTCAACAAGAGGCACATACAGATCATTATCTGAAAGCATTGCAACAAACTTTTCACTATGCTTGGCAACTTTGTCCAAATCAAGATCTGATGCAAGCCAAGGCTGTGCAATTGTTTGTTCTTTTGCCGAAGGCATGGCTTCAGGACTTAACCTAAACCAGCCAGCAACAAAAACCACGCCACCAATTTTTGCACCTTTCGCAAGACTTTCAAGATAGTGTAAAATAGTAAGACAGCCAATACTATGCCCCACAAAATATGTTTCCTTATCAACAAGACCTACTGCCTTGCTGAGAGCGCCAACCCATGTTCTTATTTCAGGAGCGTTAGGCGTTGGCATCTTTGGAACATGAACTACAAAACCCTTTTGCTCCAATTGCTTTTTTAACCAAGGATACCAATCAGCACGAGGAGAACCAAACCAACGATGCACAATGAATACTCGCTTTACCACAAAGAACTTAAAAAAAGAAGTAGAATAAATAATTATGGTTTATGCAGAACTCAAAACCGCAAAGACCAACTATAGACCGCCAAAATACTCACGTGCCTATGGCACAATCGGCACTGATTAGGCTAGCACAATTCTGTCCCACACACACTTATGCAGCGACTTTTCTTGATTTGCGACCACGACTACTTGATACAGCTTCAGCACCAGAATATGTTTCTAAAGGAGGAACCTCAGGAGTTGCATAAAAGTCCTGAGACTCAACCTTATCAGGAATGCTCAGCACTGACATAACCAAGCCAACAACACCAAGCACAAGCCCAACAAGGAACAATGAAAGCCATTGGGTTATCCAGAACACAAACATCAAATTACCCACAAGCACTGCAAACAAAACAGTAAGTGCAGGCCAAGACCAAGAATCATCTTTTTGCAACCCCCACAACACTAGAGCAGAAACTATCACTGCAACACTTATCAACACAAGCTCAAAACGATAATACCAACCCATGTTCATTTCTAAAAAAATCGTGCTCAACAGCACCAAACCCAATAAAACAGTTGCAATAGCATAACGTGTACTCATATCATCAAACCCCCGTTTTCACCACCAATGCAAGCATATATAAAGATTTCTATTCTAGAGTAGTTACAAAAATAGCTACGCAAAAAAATAAGTTCATAAACATCTCTTGTTTTGTTAGTATTGCCCCAAGCAGGTTAGAGTACCGCATAACTTGCAGTTGGAAAAACTCTCAGGACTGGAATACATCACAGAAAAAGGCGACATTTTACCACCAATTGTAACGGATGTTGTGCGTTGATTACTGTTGCTTAGCAAATGTTTCTTCTTCTATTTTTGCTAGCTCAAGAATTCCTTTTAGTGTTCCAAGCTTTAGCTCCGAGTGGTTCGGCACAACAGTACCAACAGCACCAGTTGGCGTTTCTTTTCTGAGAATGATGTGGCTTCCCGTTTGTCGCTTCACTGAAAAACCGAAGTTGTTGCACAGAATTTTCACTCAGTCTTTACCAGAACACTTCTTAAGCAACAATTTCTCCAACTTCAAATGTTGTCAAAAGCGGTCGTGAGTCATTTTTGAGAGGAAACTCTTCTAAATAAAGTTCTGTTGCTTCTTTCAAGTTAATGATTGATTCTTCAATAGTCTTTCCTTGACTAACGGTTCCTACTTCAGGACACTTTGCAACATACATATCTTCGTCTCGTTGAACAACTGCGGTAAGAGTTTTCATGATGTTAAGGAAAGGTGCTGGCTTATTTAAATGTTGTGAGAGTCAAATGCGTTTTCTTGTACTCTACAGTTGTGGCGCTTGAAAAGCAAAATCATAAGCACTTACACGAGCGTAGCGAGTGTGTACAAAATGCTCCTGCCAGACATTAGAACGGAAGGCTCAAAACACTCTTTTGATTGCTCTGATAATTACTGGAAAACTGTTTGAATATTTAACACTTTCTGCAAGTACCTCCGAAGTGCCGAAAATTTATATCATCTAAAAAACGTAAATATCCGTTTGAGAAAAAGAAAGGTTTAAATACAAGATTAATCTTACTTACAAGATACAGAGGTGGAGCGTATGGCAGAAACAGTTGATATGGGAACTATTAGCTCACGCGGACAAGTAGCCATTCCTACAGAAATCCGTGAAAAAATGCACTTAGTAGAAGGAGAAAAAGTGCTTTTTGTTCTTGAAGGTGATTCGTTGCTTATGCGAAGGGTTAAGGGAATGTCTTGGGAGGAGATTACAAGACCTCTTCGTGCTGCTCCAAAGAAGATACAGGAGAAAGATGTTGTAGAACTTGTTCATAAAGTGCGACGAGAGAAAAAGAAATGATCCGAGTTGTCATTGACACGAATGTTCTTGTCTCTGGAACATTCTGGTTGTCAGACTCATTTCAAGTGTTACAATTGATTGATGGAGCGCAGATATTACTCGTTGTCTCACCACCAATACTCACAGAGTATGACGAACTACTTCACCGAGAGGAGATTATGGACAAAGACGCATACTCGCGCGAACGAGTTGAATCAGTAGAAAAACTTCTCTTGAAAGCCCTTCTCGTTGAACCCAAAACACTGCTTCAAGTTATAAAAGCAGACCCTGACGACGACAAATTTCTCGAAGCAGCAATAGCTGGAAACGCAACATACCTCATAAGCCAAGACAAAAAGCATCTTCTTTCACTCAAAGAATTTCGTGGAATAAAAATCATATCACCAGAAGAATTTCTGAAGGTTTTCGAAAGAAGGTGAAGAACAGAGACTATTCACAATGCTTTCTTGGATAGTTAGGATAGGTCATTAAATTCCCAAAGGATAGGCTCTGTAGAAAGTCGTGAGAATTATTGCACCGATATTGTAGGCGATGAATCGTGAGAATATTTCTGCGCGCTGTGCTGACGCCGTGCGAGAGCGCACGTGCGATCCAAACAAACGTT
>JAHFOI010000008.1:27230-37028 GCA_023266895.1 Candidatus Woesearchaeota archaeon | reverse complement strand
TTCGCGATTTCTTGTTTCAGTGCGTTGTGTTGACGAAGAGAAACAGGTCGCTTTGTTGGCCGAAGTCCGAAAGTATCTTGATGAAAAAAAAATACAATACGATCATTTGGAAAAAGGAACAGGAAAAGAGATTAAGTATAAAATCGAATCAAGCCAATATCAATTCGTCCAGTATCTGTCTGCCATTACGTCCTACGCAATCGACATACAGTCGAAGGACTTAACAAAATGGGATAAACTAAACGTGTTAATTGGACTAGTGCATCATTTTGGAAACACCATGGGTTTAGATCCACTTCAAGAATTTCAACTCGCACAGACAGTTGTTCTTGAACGAAAACTCGTAATTGAAAATAGACCGAATACGAATTCTGATAAATGAGTTACTGTTCCGCTGAAATCGCTTTTTGAATTTTCCAGCTAATCACAAAATGGGACGAAGGTATTTATATTAGAACTGTTTTTCTTGTGTTGCGTCCTTCAATAAATGAATCGGTTGTCCTTTCTTTTTGGATTGTGACATCTGGAATAAAGAAGTAGAGTAATGAAAAGGTCATTACAACGCGGAAAATAACGACGGAGCATAACTGGAAAATTCAGTTTCTCAAAAAGACCCCAATCCAGCCCCAATTGAGTCAAAACTTCCAGTTCGGGCTTATAAAGGTTTTGCGAATGTGGGGACAAAAGTGTTTGGTTGTCAAGTTTAGTAAGTTTTAAATAATTCGTTCACTTTCAAAGAAATATGAATACAGAAACCATCACTGTTCCAAAGGATGAATATTTTCAATTAATTGCAGAGGTAGAGACCTTACGCAGAACTGACTTATACAGGAAACTTTTGCACTTTACTGAGCATATTCAGAAAAAGAAGTTTACTCGTGCTGATTTGGGTTTTTGAATTTTTCAATGGCTTTTTCTCGCACTGAATAAGAGCCCTCACTTTCACAAACCTTATATACTTAGGTATACTTTAGTATACTTATGGATGCTACAACAATAAAAATTCATGGTGGAACTAAAGAATTACTTGATAATTTTAGAGAATACAAAAATGAAAGCTATGATGAAGTAATCAACAAAGTGTTGTATATTGCAAAAAATGTGAAACACAAGCCAGAATTATCTGTTGAAACTGTTGAAGCAATTGACCGCGCGAGAAAGAGAATTAAAGAAGGAAAATACTTTACTGAAGCTGAAGCTGCTAAGCGTTTGGGGTTGTAAATGTATGAACTCGTGCTTGATGATGACGCAATTCAATTTCTAGAGAAACTCCCAAAAGATATCGGGAAAAGAATCTTTCAAAAGATTCAGTCAACAAAAGAAAATCCACATCACTACTTTAGTCGTTTAACAGGTAGAACAGACTATAAATTACGAGTTGGAAAATATAGAATTATTGCAGATCTTGATGACGACAAAAAAAGAATTGAAGTAACACATATAGACAAGAGAGATACAGTGTATGAATAAAGAGGTTTGAATAACCCTATTTTGTGTTGGATTCAAACCTCTTCTTTGAGGAGTTTAACGAAGTTTTGAAAGGTTTAAACTCCTCAATAGCAAACTACGCCTCCTATTTTATATACTTCGAAACAGATTTTTGCATAATGCGCGAGCTTGACAAGGTATTGGAGAGTGATGAGGTCATCTTATGGGAAGGTGCGCCAAAGTTTTTGCCGTTCGTTTTTTCTGGAAGTCAAGTTGGACTTTCAGGACTCATATTTTTTGTGGCAACAATTCCGTTAATACTTTTAGCTAGAAAGACATTGTGGTTTCTCATTCTGCTATTTTTTATCATGGGTTTTCTTATGCTTATTTGGTTTCCGTTGTATAAACTTTTCTTATTTAACAAAACATATTACGTCATTACTGAAAAACGAATTATTATTCAAACTGGAATTATAGGAAGAGATTTTGGTGTTGTTGACTTGGATAAAATCACGAGCGCAGCAGTGCTTGTAGGTTTTTTTGATGTTTTATTTGGCGACACAAGTGGAAACATTGCAATTGCAGCAGCAGGGTTATTCCGACCATACCTCATAAGCAACATCTCTCAACCACATGAGGTGTTTCGCATTCTGAAAAAACTTTCGCGAGCAGTAAAATGAAAACTTAGAAGGAAAAATGTTTTTTTCTTACGAAAGTGAGTAAGTTTATCAAGCTAGTCTTCTTTTCAAGCTTATGGACTACAAAGGAATACAACTTGACACGTTTCAAGAACACGCAATTCATGCAGTTGAACACAATAAGTCAGTTGTTGTTTCTGCACCAACCGGTAGTGGAAAGACACTTATTGCAGACTACATTATTGATCGAGACATAAAAAAAGGCATCCGAGTCATTTATACTGCACCAATTAAAGCTCTTTCTAACCAAAAGTTCAAGGATTTTTGCAAAATGTATGGTGAGGACAAAGTGGGTTTGCTTACAGGTGACACAGTAAAAAATCCTGACGCGTCAGTGCTTATTATGACAACAGAAATTTATCGTAATATGGCAATTATTAAAGATCCAACTCTTGATAAAGTTTCATATGTTGTGTTCGATGAGATTCATTATATTAATGACCCTGAACGAGGCTATGTGTGGGAGGAATCAATTATTTTTTCTCCGCCGACAATTCGTATGCTGTGTCTGTCTGCAACAATTCCAAATGCTGATGAGTTTGCACGCTGGATCGAGACAATAAAAGAGCACCCTGTGGTGTTGGTGACACATTCTGAACGTAGTGTTCCACTGCAAGTTAGTTTTTATGATCACGCTCTTGGAATTACGAGTTTGCGCGAACTTCAAAGCATAATGAGTATTCCAAGTTATGAAGAAGTCTTGGGTTATGGTTACAACTCGCGAGAAAAACATCCAGTTCCGTCACATGTTGAGCTTGTCAAGGAATTAGCAGACAAAACTCCTTGCTTGTTTTTCTGTTTTTCCCGCAATGGTTGTCAAATACGCGCAAAAGAACTTGCTGAAAAAAGATTGTTCACACCTGATGCAAGAATCACAACAACCATACGTGAACACTTGGCAAAAGCATCTCCTGAGATTAGTAAGCTTGATACAACAAGACTATTAAGACAGATTTTGTCATTTGGGGTAGGATTTCATCATGCTGGACTCTTGCCAGTCATGAAAGAAATTGTTGAAGATCTTTTCGCACAAGGTCTTCTCAAAGTACTTTACACAACTGAAACATTTGCAGTCGGCATTAATATGCCTGCAAAAACAGTATGTTTTGAGTCATTGAGGAAGTTTGATGGAAGTCAATTTCGTTTTTTGCATAGCAAGGAGTTTTTTCAAATTGCAGGAAGAGCAGGAAGACGAGGTATTGACAAAGAAGGTTATGCCATTGCAATGATTAATCGTCGTGATTTTAATGGCAAACTTCTTGAAAAAATCACGAAAACAGATACAGAACCTATTCGTTCACAATTTCATTTATCAACAAACACTGTGCTGAACTTAATTCATCGTCACAGTGCGCAGGATATTGAAAAAGTGTTACACAAAAGCTTTTTTACGTATCAAAAAAATGGTGCGAATTTCAAGAAAGGCCACAGTCTTCGTGCTTCTTTTGAAAAACATAAACACAAACTTGAACGACTGGACTATGTGCTTGCTGAAAAACTCACTCCAAAAGGGGTTTTTTGTTCACGCATATACTCTGATGAAATACTTATGAGTGAAGTTTTTGCAACAGATTTTTACAAACAACTCACTGCTCTTCAGATTCTTGTGTTGATAGGGTGTGTTTGTTTTGAATCTCGAGATAAAGATGAAAAAACCACGTTAACTCATGATGAACGTTTATTTTTGGAGTTATTGCACAAGCATCCTATACTTCGCAAAGAAAAGTGCTTTGAAAAAATATCTCAAGTCACCAAGCTCATAAATCCATGTTATGATGAACAAAGCATTTTTCAGATTTTTGCAGAAACACAACTGCTTGAAGGAGATGTTATTCGTTTTTTCAGGCAGATTATGGACCGGCTAAGCCAGATCCAGAATGCCACTCAAGAAAAAGAATTAAGAGACATAACCAGCCACGTGATTGACAAAATAAAAAAACTGCTTGAAGAGGTAGATGTTTTGTGATACGCCAGCAATAGAGCTGAGCTGTTCCAAGATGTAAGTTATGCCTGAATTTGAACAAAGTCTCATATGAATTAGCCTGTTTTTGATTCAACATTGAGGGTTGAGTCCCAGCAGAGCTGTGGTGAGTGGGTTTTTAATTTTTTGTTGAACACAAACAAAAGCCTTTTGAATAGGCAGACCTTACGCAAATATATATGAGCAATCTTAAATATGTGCTGCAAAATGGTCTTGGAATTCTCGCAGTAAATCCTGTGAAGAATGACTTTCTCGTTGAAGGGGGAAAGATTAATTATTCTAAGTTAGATGCGCTTGATGGCTATACTGTACCAATTACAGCAAGAGATTATTCTGCAAAAACTCCATTGATGTGGAATGCCATTTATGAGCGCACAGGGTTGAAGCTTCGCAATATTATGCTTGTTGTTGAAAAGAGCAAGCTACATCAAGTGGTTCAGGCATTTCGTGAGGACCCAAAATATCTTGGAGGTGGCGTTGCTTCTGGGTTAAAAGAAGCAGTCATTCCTCTTCTTGATGAAATTATTCCTTCAGATCTGAGATCTGTAAATATTGTTGTGAAGGAACAGGGAAGATTAATTGGGTATAACACTGATGCGCAAGGTTTTTTTCAGAGTCTGGAAGAAAAACTTGCTGATAATGGAAGGAAAATAAGTGGAGCTCATGTTGTGATTTTTGGGGCTGGTGGTGTAGCAAAACAAGTAAGTGATTTGATTGCAAATCATCAACCGCGCAGGATAAGTATCATTAATCGAACAGTCAATAATGGACTAAAATTAGGCTATGAACTTGCACAGAAGTATCCTCGAACAGAATTTGTGGTTTCAGGAGAAGATGGTATTCGAGGAATTACCTTAAACACAGTGGTAGAACCAACTGTGTTCATCAATCTTACTGATAAGGGAAGTGATGAGATTGATAAAAGCACAGGTGTTTCAATGGTGAATAAAACTTGTTTTGCTCCAGTCTTAGAAGGTGATGAATACAATAGAAGCATTGCGCTTGACCTGTTGCGTGTACTTCTTAAGCAAAATCCTCAGGCAATTATTGCAGATATAACACTACCTCAAGGCGCGTGGCCTGCGACCTTGCACTGGGCAGAAGTTGCAGGATTTAATCGCAAGCAGTTATTAAACGGCATTCCAATGGTTGTTAACCAGGCAGCTCCTGCATACCTTCTTATTCAAAAGGCATTCCCAAACATGCATACAGTAAAGTACGCTGAAAAAGAAATTCTTGCCATGCTAAAGCAAGCTACTGATCTCAAGTGAGTATAGCAAGCAGTATGGCGAGATTGCACTCAAGAATTGTTGGTGTAACAATGGCTGATTTGGCAAGAAGAGTAACGAGCGATAGAACAAGTTCTTTTCATCAAGCACTACTAAGCCCAGTTATACTCCACCAACATTTGGTTTAGACATTCCTTGGGTTTGGCAGTGTGGTAAAGGAAAAAGAACAGTCAAAAGAAATAGTGCCAGCAAAACCAAAACCTCTTTATACTTCTTTCTTGTTGCAATTGTATGATTAGTCTTTCGTTGACTGCTGCGTTTGTTGCAGGACTTATTTCGTTTTTAAGTCCGTGCGTGCTTCCTTTGCTTCCTGCTTTTGTGGCATATCTTGCTGGTGAGCAACACCCGTCACGACTTCGTGCGTTTTTGCATGCAGTTGCATATGTTGCTGGTTTTAGTGCAGTGTTTGCATTGCTTGGTGTGCTTCTTAATAGTTTTTTGCCAGGAATTTCTGCATCAGTTCAAACCTGGCTGAGTCGTGTTGCGGGTGTGTTGATTATTATTTTTGGGCTTAATCTTGCTGAGCTTTTGGAGCTTCCGTGGCTGAGCAAAGAACATCGTGTTGTGGCACCATCATCTAAAATCACGTATGCACGTAGTTTTGTGCTTGGCGCTTCTTTTGCTGTGGGCTGGACTCCGTGTGTTGGTGCAATTCTTGGGAGTGTGCTTGCGCTTGCAGTGGTGTCTCCGGGCCAGAGTTTTTGGTTGCTTTTGAGTTATGCATTTGGGTTAAGTATTCCTTTTCTTATTATTGCAGTGGTGTCTGATAAGCTTATGCGTTTTCTTAAAATCGGTAAATTTTTGTATTATTTGAGGATTGTGATGGGTATTTTTCTTGTGTTCTTAGGTATTTTGGTGTTTACGCAAGCTTTGAATTATGTTGTTGGACTTCTTCCTTTGAGTGGTGTGATTGACAAAGTGGTGCTTTCGTGACTGATAGTCTGAGGTGTACTGAATGAAGTGGAAGAGTGCGATAGCTATTATTGTAATAATTGTGCTGATTTTGTTTGTGCAATACTTACTGCCTAAGACGACGGGTAGACCTGTGCAATCAGATTCATCGGCACTTCCTGATAGTGTGGGTATTGTAGGGTACATCAACACCCCTCCAGTTAATGTATCATCATTTCGTGGCAAGGTGGTGTTGGTTGATTTTTGGACGTATAGTTGTATTAATTGTCAGCGCACCCTGCCATACATTCAAGGTTGGTGGGAAAAATACAAAGATAGTGGTCTTGTTGTGCTTGGCATGCACACTCCTGAGTTTGAGTTTGAAAAAATCCTGTCAAATGTTGAGCGTGCTGTTGCCAAGTTTGGGCTTACGTATCCTGTGTTATTAGACAGCAATTATGCAACCTGGAATGCATTTAGCAATAGGTATTGGCCACACAAATTTTTGCTCGACAGCACAGGTAAAATTCGTTATGACCATATTGGTGAAGGAGGGTATGAAGAAACTGAGCGGGTAATTCAAGAATTGCTTGCAGAACTTCCTCGCAGTCACGTGAATAAATCAAGTTTGCTAGCGCCGAATGCATCTATTCCTGGGCTGATTGGCACTCCTGAATTATACTTAGGCTATGCATTTCAGCGAGGTCAGCTTGGAAATAGCGAAGGTTGGCAGCCTGAAAAGTCTGTAAACTATCAGTTTCCCTTACAATTACGTCCTAACATGTTTTATTTGGGCGGTATGTGGCATAATAATCCTGACAACATGCAAGCTGTGGCAAACGCGACTTTAGTACTGGGGTATACTTCTTCAAAAGTATTCATGGTTGCTGGCGCTGATGGTGAATCTTCAATTTCTGTGATTCTTGATGGTATGCAACGCCAAAACATGTCAGTGCAGCATGAAGAATTATACACGTTAGTTAATCAAGAAGAATCAGGCAATCACGTGCTTATTCTCAAGATTAGTCCTGGAGTGCGCGTGTTTACATTCACGTTCGGATGAGGTGTTGTCGTGAGCTGTTACGTAAAAATCAGTTAGGTGATGTATAGCATATGCTCTTGACTATTACTTTTGTATGTGCACAATAGACCGAAATATTTATGTATTATGTGCTCTTACACTATTATGTGGTCTACGTTGAAACTATTTAGGCGTAATAAAAAGGAATATTACTATCTCACAAAAAATATAAGGCTACGCGTAAACAAATATTTAGCTATCTGAATTTCAATCTTGTAATCATAACTTCTTAGTGATTTTTACGTGTTCCAATTAATAATCCTGTAATGCCTACTACTGCATGCAAGACTGTGTCTGTAGTATTAAATGCTTCAAGTCCTGCAAAATGAGGAAATGAAATTCCAAATAATGCTACGAAAAGAAAAAAAGCACCGTTAGCAATGCAAAAAGGTTCCCACCAGGTACTATTGTTCCACGCAAATCCTATGATTATTGCACCCAAAAGTATGTGAAATAGTTTATGCCATGTTTCTGCAGAGTATCCTTTTATCGTTAGGTCAGTAACCAAACTAATTATTATAAGAAAAAAAAACACTCCTATGGTGCGAGTGTAGCATTTTTGCAAGTTCATGAGTTCTATGAAAAATAACTTACATATAACCTTATGGGTAGTTATGTATTACCGAAGATTTTAGTCTATGAGTTTGTCACCAAATCATTTTTTACTAAAGTATTGTTGAGCAATGAGCCCCGAGGTACTTGTTGGATAACTATTGTATGTGCCTCTATATCTTGTGCTTGCAAGCACTGCAGCTGTTATTCCAGCCATAAGTCCGAGGGCGATTGCCAATTTTATTGCTTCTGATCTGGAATCTACTCTTCCTCGTTCTCCTTGTTTCACAGGAAGCCACTGAAGCGATTGCTCAGAGTTGGGAACATACGGTGCCTTTTCAGGTTCAATTGATTTACGAAGTACGTATTTCATTGTTCTCACTTGTTTAATAAACCTTTAAGTATTTAAAACTTCCTATTTTAATCACTAAAAAGTGACAGTTAAATGTTTGCAATTTGTAAAAAAGAACGTAATTATGCAAACAGTCACTCTGCTATCTTTCTCTCCATTGCTTCCATGCAGTCACGAGTCCTATAATACCTGCAAGAGTTCCTATGAGCACTCGGTCATTGAGCCTACCAAATCCTATGCCTATGCTGCGTTGCAATTGTGGTGTTAAACCTAGGAATATTATCGCGAGTGCTACGCATACCAAAATAAGCAAAATGCGTTTCCAGTTCATACCTTACCTCTGCTTGCGAAATGACTGAGGAAGAATGCAATAATATAAAATATTCCATCAAGGACTATGTTTGTGCCAAATCCTGCAATTACCCCGTGCCATGCAAGTAATCCGCCAGTAAGCACTGCCCAGCCTGTGTTTTTTGCAAGGTCTTGACTGCCAAGTGCGTACACACTTATTGCCACTATGATTGCATGAGGTATAACATAGCTTAAGATGGCAAGTGCTGGTACGCTTGACATTGTTTCTGTCAGGTTTTGTATGGTCATGCGATATGCCATGTCTAAAAATGTGAAAAGCAATCCAGCTGTTATTGCTGGAAGAAGATGTTTTTTGTTGTTAATAAAAAATACCATGCTACCAAAGAACAACATGATCCCAACAAGTACGAGATTTGCAGGCCCAAGCTCAAGGTGGAGGCCTGTGCTTTTGAGTGCTGAGTATGGCACAAGTGTGAAGACTATTCCTGCAATGAGGAGGATCCACTTTTTTGCATTAAACTGCGTATCACAGCCGTCATAAATTTTTGTGATAAGAAGATATGCGAGGTACATTGCTGCTGCGTGCACGAAAAAATATCCAAAAGCTTCATCAAGCACAAACACACTACGGTCAAGGGTTGGAGTGGCGCGCAGGTAATAAAAGTAAAATACTAATGGTCCTGCGATTGAGCTAAACACAGCATCTTTGGTTTCTCTCCCAATCCAGAGGTCAACAAGAAATATTGTGAGGAATAAGACTGTGAACTTAATTGCCACATAGTGCAAGTGTACTGCAGTGCCTACTGCAATATGATATGTCATGTCAAGTGTATTTGTTACTGCAGTAACTAAAAAAGAAAAAATAAAGCTCTGGCCAAGTTTTGACCAGTTCATGCTATTGTCACACTGCCTTTCATGCTTGGGTGTATGCCGCAGATGTAATTTATTGTGCCTGCCTTGGTCATGACTTGAGTGTGTTTTTCACCTTTGAATAATTCTTGTGAGCTAATGCTTCCATCACTGCTTTCCACAGTGTGTGATGCACTATCTTCATTAGTCCAAATCACTGTATCACCAACATTAACACTGAGGCTTGCTGGCACGAATTTAAAGCCTGAAATACTTACTTGTACTGTTTTAGGTGAAGAAGCTTGTGTTAGTGCAGGAGTAGGTGCGGGTGGTATTGCAGGAGCTGGTGCTTGTTTAGCTACTGG
>JAHFOI010000008.1:0-27130 GCA_023266895.1 Candidatus Woesearchaeota archaeon | reverse complement strand
TACTGGCTCAGGTTGTGCTGCTGGAGCAGGTATTGATTGTTGTGCTGAGTTTTGTTGCGAACACGCAACAAACAGGAAAATGCACATAACTGCAAGAATTTTTTTCATACTATCCCTCCAAAAAATACTTTTTATTGTTCTTACAAAACTACTATTTAATTCTTTCTTATTCTCGAGCTCTGGTGAAAATGTGCGCTGCTGCCAAGGTGAGCGAGCGTGTTTATTTCTTTGTTGTATGCCGTCGTGAACTACGAGCAGGTGAGGCATGGCTTGTGGCACAAGAAGTACGCGAGCTCGGCAGCAGCGACGAGCTCAAAGGCGAGATTTTCACCAGAGCCTTATTCTCGGGCTCTGTCCTAAGTCTCAGTTTTGACCTCACCCAGACTCATTTCGATTCGTAGGTTGCAAGCTGCTCGCAACCATTTCTGCCGTGCTCGCAGACCTTACACAACCTTTTTCGCCCTACAGCCTCGATGTCATCACTTCGTTCTGAACACCTACTCATTAACATTTGTAGGAGTACTCGAGCAGGCACCCCTGCACTAAACCTTGCTCGCACCAAAAAAGAGGCAGCATGGTACACTTAGGACAGAGCCTTATTCTCGAGCCTGAAATCTAGGGGAGTATTGTGGATTAAGTACTGTCAAGCTTTAAAAACACTTTGAAAACAAGTGCTGCATGAGCTACGCCAGTGAAGTTACACGCGCAATTATTGAGGAAAACGCAAAACTCATACAGGAATATGCTGGAAAAATAAACTGTAAAGGATTGCGCGTAAGTGAGCACATTTTGGAATGCCCAGTGCGTGCGTTTCAAAATATGAATATTGGTGCAGCAATTTGTGACGATAATGTTGGTTTTCAACTAGCAACTCATGGCGCGCGTTGTAAGGGCAAACAGCTTGAGGTTCTTTTGATACCTGATATGCTCCCGATAACTTTTTGGACTGATCGCAAGAATTCTCAGGTTGGTGCCAAAATCTTTTTCAGGTTTGATGCTGAAGAAGAAACAATAGTTCCCTGCGTAACTGATCTTCCAGTACGCCTTGATTGCCTGCTAGGCGCTCCTGCAAAAAATACCCTCATTCCTGAGCATATTTATGAAAATAATTCAACTATAGAGGCTCTTACTGTGAGTAAGTATGAAACAAAAAAAGTTCTTCACAAAGCACGTCTTAGTGTTCCTGAGTTTGTATGGTTGCCACAAAATACTCCAGGGATTCGTAAATCGCTAGAGAATTTTGCAAAAACTATTACTCAAAATGACATTGTTATTAAGAGCAATACTGGTAGCGGAGGTTATGAGGTGGGTTTGTTTTCAACTAAAGAACTTAGTAAGGCAGTTAAATACGCTCAGGAGCTTCATGCAGCGAACAAAGATGTGTTAGTTGAACGCAGAATTATTCCTCTTGAATTAATTGGTAGAGATACTGATTGGAATGTACGTGCGTTTGTTACACTAGAAGAAAAACCTCGTTGGGCTGATGGTTTTGTGCGTTATTCTCAAAAAAGCAGCACTCCTGTTAATATCTGTCAAGGTGCAAAAGTAATGAGGCTGGATAATGCAGGCATTACAGGAAAACGTTTAGAAAAGTTTCAGTCATATGCCTGTCATGCAGCACGTGTTCTTTCTCGGCAAGTGGGAGTTAGGGAAGGCTGGTTAGGCTTAGATCTTATGTTAGATCAATCAGGAAAAGTGTACTGTCTTGAAGCAAACACCAGTCCTGGAGGCATTGCTGAACTAACTATGCTTGGTGAAGAGCCACCAGGATGCGTTGTTAAAATACTCCTGCCTTCGCTTCATAAAAAGTTGTTACGAAATCATGCGCTGGCAAGAAACTCGCTTGATCAGCCTCTTCCATTATCTGAAACTGTTCGCCTGAGTATTTCCAGGTATCTTCAAGGCAGAGAAAGCGAGCCTGAAATTGCTGAGTACTTGATTTCAACTGTTGTGCCATTACTTGGTTTTGGTGCTGAAGCAGAATACGCAAAAACAATCATGTGTAATGACTGTGGTGATATTGAAGGTGCACTTTATCATGCAAGATTAGCATGCGAGCTCATGCCTGAACGTAAAGGCGCAAGAGAGTTTCTTGATAAAATGGCAGAATTTGAATCAGTGGCAAAAAGCATTCCTTCACTTATTGCTTCTGCTACAGAACGTATTGAGGTTGAAGAAATCTTTCGTGAAATGATTGAGATAATAGGTGATGTATAGCGCAGTTGAATAACCTGTGTAAAAGCTGTAAGATAGTCACAGAACTCTTAGATATTCTCTAATGCAAAATACACTCGTTTTCTTCCTACGCCCATGTTTTCCAGTTTTACTATTGTGATGCTGCCTACTTCTTTGGTGTTTTTCACATGAGTGCCTCCGTCAGGTTGTTCGTCAATCGTGCCTATTTTTACAATGCGTAATTCAGTGATGTGTTCAGGCAGTCCTGCTGCAAGCTTGACCATGGCAGGATTCTGCACAACCTGTTCTCTGCTTGCAGTGTACGTAGTTACTTCATGATTTTGTGCAAGTAATTTATTTGCTTCGTGAACAATGGTTTGCAATGCTTCTCTATCAAATGATTCAATACTAAAATCCATGCGTGACTTCAAAAGATCAAGCTGGTTGCCAGTAATCAATGCACCACTTTTGTTTTGGGCTACTGCTGACAAAACATGGGCTGCAGTGTGCATGCGCATGAGCGTGTAGCGTCGTTGCCAGTCAAGAATACACTGTAATTTATCCCCAACAATAAGACCTAACTCTGCCCTGTGAACTATTTTTCCTTGATTTTTTTTAGTTTCTGTAACTTTGAACTGTTTGCCATCACTTGTGCGAGTAAAACTGCCAGTGTCTGAAGGCTGGCCTCCGCCTGTAGGATAAAATACTGTTTGGTCAAGCACAATTCCTTCAGGAAGAACTTCGGTTACAATTGCACCACACTGCTTCAAGTAGCTATTCTCTAAGTAGAGTAACTGAGTCATAGAAAAAAGAATAGCATGGGTGATTTAAAAGTTTTGGTGTTGTTCAAAAAAAAACATGCGAGTCTTTGCAGGTATTTCTCAGTATATTGAAACCTAAGAAAAATTCTTCTGATTCACAGCCTTTATTAATACCTGAGTTTTCGTCTTTTTGAGGTGAACTCTATGGAAGGTTGCAGTATGTGTGGCAGTGCGAAGAAAAAGAAAGCAAAGAAGTAATTGTTTTTTTGCAATGCATTTTTCTTCTTTTTTGTGAGACTTTGAGCTGTTCTTCAACAACTGAGTAGTTGTCTTTTTTTTGTGACGCCACGTTTATAAACCACCTGCAACATCAGAGAACATGTCAGATACATGCATTTCATCACAAGATTTGTGCAATCTTCGTGACAAGGTAGTCCCAGCACTTGAAGCAGTTCTTACACAACATAGCCAAAGGCCAATACCTGTTGTTCCTTGGCATGAAGTTGATATTCATCAAGAAACTTTTGCTGATCCAATGAACGCGTATGATTTGATTGTAAATTTGCTGAACAGGGAACAAGGGCTTACGGCAGATCGCCTTGATTATATTCGAGATGAAAACTGGAAAACTCAGTGGAACTCAGGAAATCATACTGCGCCTTGGTCCAAACACCTTAGTCTCGCGCCTTTTCACCAAACTCCTGGGCTAAGAGGCATGTATTTTCATGAATCAAGTCTTATCTGGGTTCGTGATCAAACGCTTGAACAATTGCAAGAAACACTGGCTCACGAGTTTACGCATGTTTTTCAGTATCGTGCATATCCTGAATTTGGAAGAGTATTAGGTGATTCAGTAAAAAATAGTGGTAAGTATAGTGACGCACATAGAAATAGACTGAAAATGCTTAGTGAAGGTCATGCAAGTGTTATTGCAAAAGAAGTTTGCAAAAAGCTGAACATCATTCCAGAAGCAGCATATCCTTCAGAGACACGTGCAGTAACTCAGATGGGTATTGCAGAAGTGCTTTTTTTCTTTACTCATCCTGAAATTCTTTTGCAAGATTGCGGTGCTGAAAAACTGTTGCAACTCCCAAAAAGTTAGGAGTTTTTTGCGTGTTTTTCTGCAGCTTTTTTCTTTTTCAATTCTCTAAAAAGATAAGGAATAAGTTCTCTAAGACTCATTACTGGCTTGCAGAGCACAGGTTTTTCTCGTAAATATGATTGTCCACTCAATTTCTTGAGAGTTCGTGACACCTGCCATAATTCAGGAGGTAAAACAAGTATTGCTCGAGAATAACCTTCTTTTGCTTCGTCGCTTTCTGGGTGAGCATATACTCTATTTGCATTCCTAAAAATTTCTCTGAGAATATGTCTTCCTAAACTCATAACCTGTGCTGCACAACTACTGAGTTTTTCATACTGCTCTAAGGACAAAACCTTACTAATAAGGGATTCTAATAGTCTTTCATCATCATAAAGTTCTTCTTGTGATTTTTTATAGGGTGTGATTTCTCCATCTTCTTCTTTTATTCCAGTTGGTTGTAGCGGTTCATATTTGAAAAGTGTGTGTTGCAGTGTGCGTCGTGTAGTTTGGGATAATTGACTAAGGCGTGAATCAAGATCTTTTTTGTGTACCTGCCATGTTTCATAGTCTTTTTGGTCTGGTTTGACAACAAGATGTTTAGTTGGTATTTCTGGTTTTTTCCAAAAAACAGTATCTGTTTCCCAGAGATATGTTATGCGATTAACAACATCATCAACTCCTTTTCCTTGAATACAGACAAGTATTTTTGGGTCAATACCTCGCCATAACTCTTGAATTCGCTGAACACATGCATCTTGCTCAGAAACAGGCATTGACGTGAGAATGCTTTGAGGAATGTCTTGGTATTCTGGATAAACAACTGCATATTTTCCTGGATAAAATATGCTCAATGCGAGCTTGTCTATTTTGGCGTCATCTGGTCTTCCAGTTATGCGTAATTCTTTTTTTTTAGCTTTTAAACAAAAAGTTATGACTGTATTTCTGTATTTTGAAGAAGGAATGTATTGAGCTGCAGACATAAGAAGGTGTTCCATAGAGCAAACAAGTAATTTTTGACTAAACCCTTCAGGTTCTTGTGTTGCAAAATAATCCCGCAAATTACCCATCTCACACAATAGTGCATACGCACTTAAAAACGTTGCACTCTTGCAGTGACTACTTTTTGCGCGCTCATAGTAGTTGTTCTGTCACAACTTTTATAAACTTAGGCACACTACTGTCACTACGGGGAGACATATATGGGGGAGCCAGGCAAATTATATAGGACAGGTGTGGGACTGATGGGGTGTGGTACTCTGGCAGTAGGTAGTGTGATGTTCTTAATTTCAGCAGCCTCCAATTTCTTATTTTATCCTGGTATGACTTCTCAAGAAATTCGTGCTTCAAAAATAAGGCAAATGCGTGCGCAAGCAACACCAACCAAAACAGATGCAAAGCTAAGCGAAGCGCGTAGTTTATATCGTCTTAGAAACAACAAGGAAGCACTCAAACTCATTTCTGAATTAGAAATAGTCATTGGCAGTGAAAATGTTGAGATTGAACTTTTAAAAGGAAAAGCATATGAAGCAGGAGGCGACTTCAATCGCGCAAAATGGACATATCAAAAACATTGTTTAGAGGCAAACAGAGAAGCACAGGATGGTCTTGCAAGGGTAAAACCTCTTGCAGTAGAAGACAACGCACTTGATTGGGCAGCAAATGCTCTTGCTCCAGAAAAAAGGTTGCCCGAACCTTCTGCTGAAGAGTATGCTCTTTTAATAACTAAAGCTAAACAAACGTATTTGGAAGCAAAAGACCCTGATCAAGGGTGCATTGCTGCAGTGCAGATTCTAGATAATCTAGAAAAAAGAGTTGGTGCAGATTACAGCATAAAAATTTTAATAGGAAAACTTTTTGAAGAAACAAGAAGCTATTCGGGCATAGGTTCTGGTAATGCATTCAATACGTATTTGTCAGCGACACAGATTGATTCTGGTGCAGATCATACTGAAGCAAATGAAGGAATGAAACGTGTTGGGAAAAGGCGTGTTGGAGAATTACCTCCAGCTAAAAAAGGAAGTCTTGTAACATATATTCCTGAAGAACTGGAAATTCTCAAGACCTTGGGCGTAGCAGAGGTTATAGAAAATCAACGTCCTGAGAGAAAACCATTGCCTCAGCCAGCTGAAAAACCCACTTACATTCGTGCGCCACGATAATGAACTTGCAGTAATTACTTTTTTCTCTTATCATCATAGAAGATTGTCATTGTGTGGTAACACTGTTCGTAATGTTTAAAAACCGCGTTGCACTTTACTTTTTTTGGGGGGATGGTATGGGGGAGTTTTATTCATCAGGCATAACACGCGAGAATGACACGCTTGCACAGCACATTCTTTCAGCAAGAGATCATTCAGCACAACGCATTGCAAACCATTGTGCGTGTTCTTTACCGCAACCACGCCTAATCATCATTGATCCAACTCATGCGTCAATACAGTCGTATGTACTTCTCAAGGCTGCACTACGCCAGGAAGATGAAAAAAGCCTTGAGAACTTGCAGTGGGTTCTGCCTGATGTCAAGCGAAGTATTAGAACACTTATTCAAGAATATCATGAGAATCCATTATTTGAAAAAAGAATTGCACTCGTAGAGCCAGCCTGGCAGCAAGTGTGTGTTTTTGATAAAACTGCACCGTACACTGAAGCAAAACCCTTGCGAAAAAAAGAGTGCATTGGCTGGCCCACACATCAGTTGTATCAATGCATGAAATACGTGCCAGCAAGAGCCTTGCCAGTTACGAACACAATTGTTCTCAACAAATCAGCAATACCTCTTCTCTCAAATACTGGAGAAATCTCTACTGAAACTCTTGAAGAAGTTCTCGCGCATGAAATAGTACATCTTGCGCAATACGCGCGTCATCCAATACTCTCCCAAATCTCGTATCTTTTAGAACTTCCTTTTTTCAAAGTTGATGAGCATCTTTATAGAATACCCACAGGCTACACTGGTATAACAGGCAGTCACTCTGTTTCTCCAGAAATTCTTAAAGAAAATTATGCGTATGCAAAGAAGTTGTTTTATTACTGGAATGAAATGTATGCTGAAACTGTAAGTGTAGGAGGTACGCCAGAAGTGTTTTCCTCAACCCTGCTGTACGATTATTTACGAGAACAGGGATTTGCAATTACCGAACGTCATCCTGGACTGTCAAATGCAACGCCAATTATCAACCTCACACATTCTTATCAGCCCTCAGGAATTCCTTGCAGAGCGCTTTCTGTGCTCGATGTTTTTCTTGCGGCAATGGAAAAAAAATATGCTGACACCATACGTAATTTTAATAAAAAAGAAGACTCCTGGGATTACTCTCATACGTGGTTTTCAGATCCAACATCGTTTGTTGCTCCAGTACAAGAAACTCTTGAGAAAGCTTTTGCATCAAAAAAAGATTTCTTTTGGTGGAGAGAAAAAGCAAATGTGTTGTGTGCATTACAGTTCAATCTTTTAACCTCTTGGATTGCTAATGCCATTCACTACCAAAAGATACGACGTAAAATACGTAACAGAAAAGAATGTTGAGGAAAAGAAAAATTAATAGAGTTGGTCACACTTTTTTTCTTTCTCAAGTAGGTTTAAACTTCTATGACTTCATAATCGCCTGTTGTTCCTACATGAGCTAATATTCTGGCACGAACAATTTTTCCTTCTATTTCCAAATCTTTGTTTAAAGGAGTATGTAGGTGTCCAGAAAAATGATAGTCTGGTTTAAGTACTCTCAAAAGTTGGTCAATAGCATTTTCTTGTTCTGCTAAAAGTAATGATCGTGGAAATAAGTGTGTGACTAATATATCGATTTTTGTAGTTTGAATAACGTCGAGATCGCGTTGACTAAAATATATTGCTGCTTTTCGTGAGGCATTTGAGTGAAGTCTGTGGTTACTTCTCGGAATCGGGGCTTTGTTTGTGTTCGTGAGATCATCTGGTCTTTGAATACCGCTGAGAAATCCAACGGTCATTGCGCCGAATTTCTTTGTTCCAACTCTGCCTAAGTAGTTAATGTTTGGTGCAACCTCAAATCCTTCAGGATAGTGCGAATCTAAATAATCATAATCTTCATGATTGCCACCCACAAAGAAGGTGGGAGTGCTTGCTTTTTTCTCGTGATTGAAATACGCATGAAAGTCACCAAGTTTTCTGTAATGAGCAGGGCCCAGTATGTTTTTTATATCAGCTTCTTTGCGTATTGCTTCAAAATCTCCAACTTGAATGATAAAATCAATAGTTTGTCTGTTTTCCTGTTCCCATGCACTGGCTCTTGCATACATTGCGTCAAGAATATGAAACATTGAGTGCTCAACTGGCAATACAAAGAGATACTGATACTGCACTTGTGCTTAAAACACAGATAGAGGTTGTGCATCGCAAAAGAGAGGCATATTTTTTAGAAAAAATAATGGCAGAATATCATGCTGGAAAGAGAGTTGTTCAGGTTTGTGGAAGAGACCACATACCACATCTTTCTCTTGAGCTTACACTCAAAAGAATTCCACATCTTGCATTCGTGCAGAAGAATGACTCAAATGATCATTTGAAGTATGTTCCAACCTAAATTTTTAGAATATAGAATCTTACTTTAATTCTACAGCTCTATAATCTTCATGAAATCATGAGCGCCTGGAACGCAGATTGGAAGTCCATACACAAGTGTTTTTGCCATGGTTCCTTCCAGAATAGTTCCATGCATGTGCCCCATGAAGACATATTTGGGTTTAATGCGCCAAACAAGTTGCGAGGCAGCAGTTTGATTTCCCTGATATAGATCCATAGGTATTTGGTTTGATCTTGTAATTGTGATTTGACCCACAGGTTTTACCCATTCATGAAGCAAAAGAATGTCAAGGTTTTTATCTTGCAATCGTGCAATTTCTGCTTTTCTATAATATTTCCATTGATTGCAAGGTTTTCTTGGTATTGGTCTATGGAACACTTCTGCATTGTATAATTCTCCCAAACCGCCAATGGTAACTTCTTTAACAGTGGTTGTTCCTCCTCTTCCCAGATAGTGTATGTTTTTCGCAACACAACCTCCAAGCATATGCTCTGCAAGCACATTCCATGCTTCATGATTTCCATTAGTAAATATGGTGAGTATGGGGGCTTTTTTTCTGCCAGAAGCATAGTCTGGAAAATCACCAGTTCTCTTGTGTTTTGAAGGAACAAACAAGTAATTTAAGTCATCAACAGTACGCACTGTTTGAAAATCTCCAACTTGAAGAATTGCATCAAGCTTGGTGTTTTTTCTTTGCCATTCACAAGCTTGGGCATACATGAAGTCAAGGTTACCATGAATATCGCCAAAAACTGCAAAGACAGGCATGCTTCATTTGCGCGCTGGAGCTTTATAAAACTTGTACTCACTTTGCGGTGACGTGAAGTTGCTCTCGCGAGTAAGACTTATTAAGGACAAATTGCTATACCAAGAAGATGACCTCTTCTCAATCTGCGGGCATTGATTCTTTGGATGAAGGCACGAACAGTAATTTGCAGTATTTTTATCTTCGTGGATCAGAATACCTGAAATCAATTGGTGTGCGTCCTGTAGGGATGAAGTTCATGTATTCTGATTTATTGAAACCAGCAACATTGCCTTGGAGGGTTAGTGGTAAAACTGCTCTCTACATTATTTGTGAGGAAGACTGGCCTTTGGCAGCTGATAATGAAGAGAGTATTGGTTTGTATGTTCTAAAGACTGATTTGCTAAAGTGGGATGAGTACTTGAAAAGCAGAGGTGCAACTAAGAATTCATCTGGGCAGGGTCTTGTGCTTCTACCGAAAGATACGCTTGATGTTGTCGCGACTGACTTTTTACATGAGCACACTCTAGGCATTAAATCGGTTGCAAAACAAATCGTGATGTATGAAGGAAACATTATCTCAGGAAATCAGTCAGTACTGCAAAAACGTGTACCTGCTTTGCTTCAGGCCATTCTTAAGGATCCTGTTTTTAAGCAATGGGTGAAGGAATAAATTTAACTTGGAGTTGATATTTTACGATTTTCTTCTTGATCAAAAGCGTTGAGATTCAACTTGCACACGTGCCAAGAACAGGATCCCAAATAAGGCATCCTAAAACTTTTGATAAACCGTTTGTTGGTTTTTTCTTCAAATAGGCTTTCGTAGTGCTCTGAACAGTCTTAAGGAAGATTTCCCAAGTTTGTCCTTCTCGATCTCCTGGTTTGAACCAATTAATTTTGAGTTCATCACGTATGTTCTCTTTTTTTGAAATAACAAATAAGAGGTTGTCTAATTCTCCAGGGCTTAGTTCTGAAAGGAATTCAGCAGGTTGAGCCTCACGAGAATAGTATACTGCTAAAAGATTCATCATATCTGCAGCGTCTTTTGGTCGTGGGCCATCATTCCATCCTTCAGGCTGATCTTTAGTTCGTGCAATAGCCGCTTTGAGCCTGAAAAGGTATGTAAGTGCAGGGAGTTGTACTGGTATGCCTGCAATAACTTCAGTTTCAACTGTTTTCCAAAAATCACCATCAAGCGTATCCATTGCACCAGGAACAGATCTATCAGTTAGTAAAGGAATTATTGAATTACTTGCTACTACCGCATCAATTTTGATTTTATGTTTATCCTGTTTCACAACTTCTGGGTCAACAGTGAGCGCAAGGTTCTCCTTATTATCAAACGCTAGTGCAGTGATTTTGTCCTTAATATTAGGACTTGCTCGAATGTCTATCCCTGGCCAAGTAATTCTAATTCCATTCAAAAGCTGTTTACTTTCACCATAGATATCAATATCTTCTGAAGATTGTATGCTAGAAAGAACTTCAGGACCAAATGTTGCATATAAATAAAGCAAGACTGATAAGCCTCCAAATACTGCATACTTTTGTGATTCTTTGGACTCACTAGATTTTTTTTGATGATTCATAACCCTTGCCAAATTCAAAAGATATGTTAATGCACGTGCAGAAGGTTTTTGTCGATTCAAAAATAATTTTCTGAGTAAGTAATCTAACTCAGCTTTATTTACACTATCCCAATCAAGAAGTGATTTTGCGGGAAGAAGGTCTTCAAGACCTAATTCTTGCTTTGGAAGTAGAGTGTACATTTCATTTACTGCACCATCTAAATCACCTAATGCAGTTATCTGATCTGTTGTTAACGAAGGATCACGTGAGCGTTTACCTATGAGCTGCGCTGCTTTTACAAGCTGTAATCGCACAGTATCTTCTGTAATTTTACTTTTTGCCAGACCTATTTTTCCAGCCACAAACTCTGTGTAGAGTATTAGTGCTTCTTCTGCTTCAGTGATCTGAACTTGTAAAGGATTTTCGTGATGTGCTAAACGGTATGCTTGGACTTTATCAAGTACTTCTTGCGCTCGTAAGCGAGCTTCAGAAGTTGAAATCTTTTTTGTCTCAAAATCATCAGCGATTTGCTCCAAGTCAAACCAGAACTCATGAAAGACCTGACGGAACTGCGTGCAAAGACTGCACTTATTAGGATCAATCAGCTTAGCAACATCGTAAGCTGTTTTCTCAATTTTTTCTCTAACTAAAGAAACTGAATGAAGATCTACTTGTTCAGCAAGCAAATCAGCAGATTCCTCAGGCCTTTCTAAGCTGGCTACAGAGTCTTGTATTGCTGCTGGCACAACTGACAGTCCTCCTTCTTCTTGGGAAATAGACAGTGTTCCTTGCTCTGGTTCTAGAGGTAAGACTGATAGCTCTCCTCCTTGAATATTGCTAACTTTTTCTTCAAGAGCTCTTGCAAGGTGCGAATAGTCTTTTTCTAGATCAGTCAGCGTTTTTTCAGTTATGTCATGTGCAATAACTATGTCATCACGCGCACCTGAATCAGTGCCAGCATGTCCGCCCCAGTTTAATACATTTTGTTTTAAATTACGTACAAGTTGTTGAGCAGCTTGTAATCCTGTTGCAACACCATTGAGTACCTTTGTATTTTTAACTTTTTTCTGAACCTCTCCTGCCCAGGCAAGGTATTCAGTAAGTTGTTGCAGATCATTCCCAAAAATTGTATCTGGACTGAATTCTGCTAAAAGTTCTTGAGGGCGAAGGCTTCCAAGTAGTAAGGCAATTCTTGATAGTTCTGTATCAGATAATTTTTCGCTCAAAAAGACGTTGAGGAGTGTGGTTGCTGATGCTGCGTCAAAGACTGGCAACACGTGTTCTAACGCAGTTAATGTAGAGCTTACTGCTTCATGATCAACAGGTTTTTGCTGAGTGAGCTGCTCAAGCACAGTAGTTTGCCTCACAATCTGTTCTATACTAGAACTAATCTGCTGAATTTCTTGTTTTTGAATTCTTGTTTTGTACAACAAGAGTCCTCCAAATGAAACACCACTTGTTGTGAGAATTGCAACAAAGGCAAGCGGATTGGAAACCGCAACTACTAACGCAGCAATAACTCCTACAGAAAGACCTAGGTTCAAAGCAAATGAATTACTTGCCTTGCCTCTTTGGTCACTGAGGAATCTTCGAATTCCTATTTTAGACTCAATGGAGGGTGATTCTTGAGCTGGTGCTAACTCTAATATGTTATCTTCTATGGCAAGTTCTTGACTAGTTTCTAAGCTGGCTACAGAGTCTTGTTGACCAACAGGTACTTCATTTGTTTCTTTCACAACTGATAAGTCTCCTTCTCCTATTGTTGCGATTGATATCTGTCCTCGTTCTCTAGAAACATCTACAATTGACAAAGCACCTGCTTGTGAATTTTGTATGTTTGTTCGAGCATTAATTGCATCAATAGCTTCTTTAGCAAAATCAAAGTTAGCATCCTCATACCAATCTAATTTGGCTACTTGTATTATTTTTGGGTTTAGTTCAGACACTGAAGTAAGGAATGGAATTGCGTCAGGGCTAGCGACAAGTGCAAGCTTCCCTACAATTACCTTGAGTGCATAAACGTGTGTGGTGAATTTCTGGTAATAGTTAATTCTGTGGAATTCTCGTTGCTGAGTGGATTCTATTAAATCATGGTCTCTAAGATATTCTGCAAGGTCTTTGTCCAGCATTTTTTTCTGGTTTTGTGCAGCGTTCAAAAGTGTTGAAGCAACATCTTGCACAACAGTTTTGTCTCGCGATGCTGAGGCAATGCTTCCTAAAGCTATTGCTGCGCTCACATCAAACGCACGTCCGTCAGTTTGTTGGTTAAATAAATTTTTAAGCGCTTTGATTGGTGAAACTTGCTTTCCTTCAACAATCATGGAAGGTATTTTTAAGAGACCCAGCAAGTTTGCGGCACGTTGAGCCTTGTCATGGTCTTTGTCAGAAAGCACCTTAACAAGTTCTTTGTAAACTGCAGCACGATAGTCTTCAAGAGCATATGGTGCTAGTTCTGAATTTGTAGGATCATTGAAGTTAGGACTGTTCCAGGCTTTTTTTTGCGCATGAAGTAAGTCAAGATCTTCTAGGGTTTGATACTGATAAGTTGACAGGTCTTGTGGAAGAATGTTTGTTTTTTTCACTGCTTCGTTGTATGTTTTTGGATTTGTTAAGAGTGCATTTGCATACTGAGTTGCCTTGAGTTTTGCAACAGGAAGCATTCTTTCTCTGTAGCGTTGTAGTTCTTCCTGAGTCATTCCATTACTTTGCGTCTGGAGTGCAGTATTTCTTCTAAAGATTTTCTCATAAGCAGTTTTCACTCCAATGATTCCCAGCTTTCCTGCAGTTACTAAACCAAGTACTCCTAAAGCGATACCTCCGAACACACCTTCTTTTGAGCCTTGTGTGACTGCGGCATTGAATTCACGAATTGCCTTACGTGCTTGGTCTTGAGGAGATGATGCAGTACTGGATGTTGATTGGTCTGGTGTATTGGAGTTTTCCTGTTGTGCTTCTATTGCATTTTCGCCTTCAACCCAGCCTGCAATTCCTGAGTCCATGAGTAGTTTTGCATTTTCAACAGCTTTTTGTCGAGATTCTTGTGCAGTAAGTCCTTGTTGTGCATAAAACGTTGTTAGCGCCTTACTTATGATGAGCAATTTCCTGCTGTTAAGTTTGATAGCTTCTGGGCCTGTTGCATCAATAATTCCTGGTTTTCCATTTTCATCAACTAACTTATGTGCTCTATAAATTTCTGCCCAGGTCTCATCATCTACTTCAGTGCCTAGCAAACTTTCAGTGAGCTGTCGTCGTTCGAATACTCCTATTTTATGGATTTTTATGTGTTCTTTGATTGTTCCTGATTCTTTACGGCTTGCTGCATTAATAATTTCCTGAGCTTGATTGTCTTTCAGAGCTTGAGCATCTAGGAATTCTTTAGCGTTAGCCATTTGTTCTGCAAAATTTTCACTGCCAGACAATTGTGCGCTTATTCCTGAGCTCCCAGTTTTTTCTTCAGAACTTGGTTGAACAGGACTTTGAGTTGCAATTTCAGAACTTTCAGATAATGATTTTGCCTTGGCAAGATACGCGTATCCTATCTCTTGCAAAAGACTTTTTCCTGCAGGTTCATTTTCCATGAAACTTTTTACTTCAGAATCTTTTTCAGACATAAAATCCGCAAGTCTTTTCACTTCTTCTGGTGAAGTGCCTTGTTTCAAGAGTTTCTTCAAGGATTCAATGATACTTCGAGCTCCAAATTGTTTAAGCAATTCAGTTACAAATGCAATCTCTTCATCACTCACTTGAATGGCAGGAAGTGTTTGGTCAAGTTGTTCGTCTGGTAAATCATACTCTGTTTGCCCATACGTGCGAGAATAATCTTCTATGATTCCATCGTCATGTATGACTTGTCCTTTTACAGTTCCACTTACTTGTTGATTGTTTTTAGCAGGTTGGGCAATATTTTTTTTGTTTTTTTGCGCTGCATCCTTAGATTGTTGTGCGCGTATACTCCAGTCTATAAGATAGGGAATTATTTTTGGTCCTGCGAGAAGAAGACGTTTTTGTGCAATACTACCTAAGAATGGTGTGTAATTAATGAGCACATGTGGATTGCCAGAAATTAGTCCGTAACTGATGATGACTGCAAGTATAGGTGCTGCTAATACTAATGCTGCTGCGCCCAAAATATATCTACCTCCTGCAAAAAGCAATATTGGTGCTCCGACAAAAGTTGTTGCAATCAAAATTCCTGCAACAATTGCTGCTGCAGGATCTCCTGGAGAGTGGAATATCCATTCAAAGACTCCTTGATCTGCGTGTGCAATATTTGGTAGTGCAAGTAATGGAATTAACAACGCAACTGCTTTTTTGAATGTAGTGAATATACTTTGTTGTGAAACAGGCATTTCTTTTTGAGATAGTTCAGGTGTTTGAGCAGCGTTCGTCTTATCGTTGTTGTATTCTTGTGCTACATTTTGTTTTTCTGCGAGTGCTTCAGCAAGTTTTAGATCCTTCCCCGCCGACGATGGGTAGGTTGGAGATGTCGGCAGGGTTGGAGTATTGGAAGTTTCTTGAGATAATGTGGATTGTACGGTGAGTTCTGACGTGATGAGTTTTGGTTGAGTGAGCCTAACTTCTTGCACTTCTGCCTGTCCTGCTATTCCTGCGCTAATCAATAATTCTCTTTGATCTGTTGTAAAGCCTGCTTCTTTGAGCATTTCAAGTTTTGCACGAAGTTCTGCCTGACTAAGCTTATTTAGTTTTCCTGGAAGCCTGTGGGCTTGAAGCAGTTTGCCTGCTTTAGAATCTTTACTTGTTGGATCACCCAACTCTCCTTTTTTCATGCCTAATAATGTTTCTGCAATAGCAATTCTTTGTCTGTTCTGTTCTGGAGTAGCATCAGGTCCTGCTGGAGTTTCTATGATGGTGTCAGGATGATTCATGAAGTATTCAAGTAATGTGCTTGTGTCTTTTTTCTCAGCAGCATGTACTGCGCTGGTGTACTGAAGCAAAGGCATGAATCTTTCTATGATCGGCAAAATCAAACTAGTCTCTCGCTCATTCAAGCCTTGTGTCTTCAATAGTTTGAGTATTTGCTCTTTACTGGTCAGGGCTTCTGAAAGAATGCGTGGTAGCACATCATCTTGCAAAATCTTACGAATGACTGGTTTTTCTATATCTGACAATGTATCCCATGCTTGGGTTACCTGCATTGCCGCAAGAGTTCTTGCAGCATCTTGTGCTACAATAACTGCGTTTTTGAGTGCTTCTTCAACTTGTTGCTTAACATTGAGATCAAATGTTTCTGAGTTTTTCAGTGCGGGCAGGACTGCGTTGAGTAAGAGCATTTTTTCCTGCCACGTGAGTGGTGTTTTTTGTGCTGAATCTTTTTGATTTAGTTTATTCTGTATTTTTTCGCGAGCCTCTTTGTCAGGTATGTTTTTTGCGTTTTCTTTGAGTAATTGCATGAATGACTGGCTAAAGCCTGCATTCTTGGCAGTAACTGCATCAAGTGCTGTTGCCACACCTGCTTGGCCTGACGAACCAATGAGTGTGTCAAGCAAAAGCAAGGGTCCTCTTGAAACAAGTTGTGCTATTGCTTTGTTGAGAATGCGTGATTTGAGTTCATCAATATTGATTTTTTTATCACTGCTTGCAACAATTTCTTCTTCAGTGAGTGTTTTCACACCTGCAGTTCGCATTACCGCATCAATGCTGTTTTGGAATGTTTGCTCAAGTGCTTTGAATTCTTGTGGTGCTGCATGGCGTTCTTTAAGTGCTTGCTTGTCTGCTTCATACTTCATGCTGAGTTGTTGAAGTTGGCTGCTTACCCGACTAAAGTCTTTTGCATTCATGACGTATGCGCCAAGCTTGATTGTTGCTTGTTTTACTCGTTCTGCAATGCTTTTCGCAGTGTCTTCTTGAGACTTGCCAGCAATGTCTAAAAAGTCTTTAAGGTCAGCTTCTACATTAGTTGAACTTAAGCTCACAATCGCGACTCGCTCGGTATCTGCGCCTACTAAGGTTCCCAAAAGTCCTGCAGCATCATTTCTGTTCAAGGCTATTTGGGTGAAGATGTTAGATAGTACGAGCTGTCTTCCTTGTTGTTCTGAGGTAACAGTTACTCCGTCAGCATGTACCATGCCAAATCCAGTGCCGTGTTCTAGCCATGACGTGGCAAGGTCATTGCCTTGTACTGTGTTAACTGCTTGATTGCCTAGATTAATTACTCCTTTGGTGAGAGTCATTTGTTTTCTGTTAATCATGACTGGCCCAAACCATGACTCGCTTGTTGCAAGTGTGTTACGTACATTGCCGTTGCTATCAAGCTCGAATTCTACATTGACACGTTCTGTTTTGCCGTCAGGTGTTTCAGTAAATGAGAACGTGAGCTGTACAACACGTTTTCCTGCGCGGTTTATTTCTTCTATTCGTCCTGTCCCAACATAGCTTCCTTTTGTTCCATCAGGATTTTTTTTGAACACACTAAATTCGCCTTTCAAGCCAAGGCGTGTTGCTTTGTTGAATTTTCCTTGCTCAAAGACAAGGTTTACCACGTCAATACTGCCTTCTTTGCTTACAATAACAATATCTTCAAGCGCGAATGTTCCTTCAGTGTTTTTTCCTTGTTCAACACGTATTTTTTCTATGTCATTATTATTTTTAAGAGTAATGAAAACTTTTTTGTTTACACTTTCAGTTACGTGTATTGCCCCATCACCCAGTGTTATGTCTGGCGCGGTTAGTTCTTCAAACGTAATTTGTATGTGACCATCGCGCGTAATATGCGCGGTGAATTTATTTGTTGCCATGCCTGGCTCTGCTGAGAGCGGACCTGTTATAGGGCCATTGAATATTACACCATTTGCTGTAAGACTGCTTTCTCGGTTTGGTTCTGCAATAAGCCTGTCAAAGCGTGCATTACTTGACTTAACTTGACCCAGGGTAATTCTTCCTGGAATAAACGTATTACCTGCTTCTATTCGTATGTGGCCTTCTGTGCTTAAGGTGAATTTAGGGGTGAGAATTAACATTCGTTCTGCGCTCAAAAGCGTGCTTGTTTGCAGTTTTTCCCCAGGCTTTTCAATATTAAGTGGGTCAACCTGTGCGTAAATCTTGAGCTCTCCTTGAGGTACTCGTGCAGAATGAGCAGTGATTTCTTGAAGTTTTCCTTTACCAAGAAGTATGTTGAGTCCTTGCACGTCAAGCGTGTCTGCACGCACCCGTGCGCCACTACTTTGTAATTCAAACTCATTGCTTGTCAAGCTAGTTGCGTCAAGGCTTTTTGCACCAATTTCTTGGCCTGCATACTCAAATAAGATACGGGTTCCTTTCAGTACTGCTGCAGTGAAAGTGAGTTTTTCATCAACACTGAGCTTTTCTGCACTGAGCAAGTCTACCTGCACACCTACAGCTTTACCTTGTGAAAAGCCTATAACAAGGTTGCGTAATTTTGCATTGCGAAGCTCTATTTTTTTGCCGATGAGCAGGCTATCTTGGGCATCTACGTCGAAGGTTATTTTTTGAAGTACGTTTTTTGTTTCTCCACGTATGTTTTCTTGACCAAAGTTAAGTTCGAGTCGTGGAACAGTAACATCTCCTTTACTTTGTAATGTGTTGCCCTCATTCATTTTAAGGTTGTTCAACACAGCATTCACAAGTGTTGCAGTTTTGACCATGCCATTCTCAAGAACAACACGTATTCCTTGCACGTTTTTTACATTACCTTGAATAAGTCCCTCACTTATTGAGAGTGCTCCAGTAATGTCTTTTCCAGAAAGGTCAATTGTTGCAACACTTCCATCAGGATTCAGAGTTACTGTTACTTCTCCTATGTTTAGGTTTGAATTGCCAAAGATTGACCTAATTGTTTCAAAAACTGCTTCAGGCACTTGATTTTCCTGTGCAGGACTTGCTTGATTTTCTTTTTGGAGTGCAGGAGTTTGTAATTCTGAAGTTTTGAGTGAGAATCGCGCACTGCCTTGTACACTTATTTTTTTGACTTTAACATGTACTTTTCCAGTAGTGTCCATGAAATCAACATCCTCAAGAGTCGCATCATGCAAGTGTTCAACACGTACCTCTTCTGTTGTTGCAGTGATACTAGTATCTTTAGGTGCATTGACTTTAACAGAACCTATTTTTACTGAGATACCTTGTGAGAGTTGTACTATGCTTGGGGTTATGGTCTTTGCATCAAGCACGCGTACTGACAAGGTTCCTTGCGCGTCAACATGTGCCTTAACTCTCAGCGTGCCTCCTGCTGCAACAATTGGTGATTTTTCAAAGACCTGTTTAAGTATTTCTTCAACACGGCCACTGATTCTAAGGCTCATATCTTGCGTGCGATCATCTTGCGTTTCATACGTGATTGAGAACTCAAAAGGCATCGTAGCAACACTTGGATGATACGGGTCTGTGATTTTTCCTGTCACCAAAGTGCGTGTTTTTCCTCCAACAACAGTGTGCTTGGCATGAGCGTTGTAGGTTTTAGGGTTGTTTGTATCACCTGTTTTTCCTTCAAGCACTGTTTCAACATGAATTGTCTTTCCTAGTTCAGTTTTGGAAGTCGTAAACACTGCTTCAGCAGTAAGTAATGATTGCTGCACTTCTGATTCGTAAGGTGTTTGATCAATACTGGACTTAAGAGGAAGTGAGTGCCCTTTTGTTGCTGCTTGGAAGGTGAGCTTATTTGTACCAACTGCTTCCCCATCAGGAGTGAGCATAGTAAACAGTTCTCCGTCAGGTCGTGTTTCATACGTAATTCGTGTGTTTGCTTCAGTGAGTGTCTTGTCATACGCGCTGCCTGTTGCAGTGCCCTCAAGCACAGTTCTTGATGCAGTTGTTTTAGTGTTTACATCAATAGATCCTATAATGCCTGTCATGTGTACTTGAGCGTTTACTTCTGCACCAGTTAGTAAGGCATCAGGAATGTTTATGTCTGCATGAATGTCTCCAGTAGCCAAATCATACGTGAAGGTATTAATAATAAGATCAGTTGATTCTTTGATCTCTACACCAAAAATTGTTGTTGGTGCATTTAATCGTATAGTGATTGGCTTCGTGAGCACTATGTTACCAGTTGTTGTTTTGCCAACCACCAAATTCTTAACTGCAAAGTCTCCTTGACTGGTGTCAATACTAATATATTGACCACCTACTCGCAATTTTATGATACCACTAATCTTGCCTTGCACTGCAAGCTCAATGCCTTTTTCCGTGACTTTAGTCTGGAACTGATTAAGAGGCAGGGTAATGTCTGCTTTTATGATGTCAGCTGATTCTAAGGTAATGTCTGCTTGCGTAGTATCAAAGCGTACATCAACAAATCCTTCTTGTGCTGCGAGATGTTCTGTAAAGCTGAGTCCTGGAAGAAGTGCAGGAAGCGTGTCTGCAAGAGTTTGTAGGGCTGTTTTCTTTAATTCATTCTTGAGTGCTGCAGCAAAGTCTGCTCTACCTTGCTCACTAATTATGGAGTGTTCAGAAAGAACTTGCTCAATAGTTTTGCGCAGGTTTGAGACCAGGGTGTTTAAGAGACTTACTGCATTTTGATTTGTAAGGCCTATGTTATTGAGTGCTGCTTGTAATTCTTGCAGGTCATCATCAGCCAAAAGTTGTTGCAGAATTATTGTGACAGGATTTCCTGGAATGGCTTGAAGTTCTTGGCCAAGCTTCGCAAGCAGTCCTTCGCTGAATGCATTTTTAACAACTGAGTTCCAGTCTTTTGTGCCAAGCACATCCACTGCTTTCATCACTCGGCCAATGTTTCCACCATGCGCAACACTTCCTGTCACTGCACTGTTTGTTGCTGCAATTAAGCGCGTAACACTATCTTGGTTTGTGAGAATGGTAAGACTTTCTTGGTAGAGCAACGCGATCTGTGCTTCAATACGTGGTCGTGCTTCTGGGCTAAGTGCTGCAAGGTTTTCAAGAGCAGTGATGAGTCGTCGTGTATCTTGTAGTGCTTGTTGAAGATTTGCAATACCTTGGCCAGGCGCACCCCACTCAAGATAGCTTGCTGCCCTGAACAAGTGGCGTGCGCGTTGGTCTTGGAATTCTATCACTGAACCAAGTGAGGCAAGCTGTATATCTGCAGTGCTGATTGCCTTGAACAGGTCTGTTGCTTTTGCTGGACTGATTGTTTCCAAGTCAACACTACGCTTGAGTTGAGCATCAAGAGTGTTGAGTGTTGCACGAGCTTGTTCCAAGGCTTGCTTTGCGAGTACAGGATTGTTTGTGTTTGCCTCATCAAGTGCTTGGCGTAAGTTTTGCAGTGTTTTTTCATATTGTGCTGTGCTAAAGAGTGATTCAAACCTTGTTTTAATACTCGTGCTAATTGCTCCTTGCATGGTGCGTATGTTTGTATTTGTTTTACTGTTCGTGCTGCTGGCTTGCTCAAGAACACGTATGAGTTCATCAGGAGTTACTTTGGTGCTTCGTGTGATGCTAAAAAGCATGCTACTAAGCAAGGTCGTAGTGATTGCGGATGATGCAAGAGATTTTAACACTGGTCGAGCAAGCCTGCTCATGAATGATGGTTTTGTTGTCAGAACTACTGGAGTCACTGCAGGCAGGCGGTCAAGAAGTTGCGCAACATCTTCTTTATCAATTCTGAAGCCTATGCGTGCCATCATCAAATAAATTGAGTTCAGAATTGCAACATCTCTGCTATTTTCTTCACTCACCAACATACGAGCTGCGTTAAGCATAAGAAGTGCTGTAGCAAGAGCTGTGATTTTTTGGCGTACTTCAGCACTATTAAACTTTGCCACGATTTCTTCAGCACGCTCAAAAGCATCTGGATCACCTGAAGTTTGAACAGTTCGCAATATGCTATTGAAATTTTGTTGGGCAAGAAGATCTTCTACATCTTTTATTTGTGATTCTTGAGGAAGAAGTATTGGTGCTTCTTGACTTACGCGAGCACGATCAAGTTGTGCTTTTATTTCTTTGAGTTGCGCGAGTTCTGCAGTTACTGCACCAAGGGTGTTTGTTGTTTGCAGTGATGATTCAGTATTGACACGTTTAGTGAGCAAGATCTGACCTTCAGTTAAGCGCTGTATGCGCTCATCCAATATGTTTGCAAAAGGTGTGAAGCCATTCTTGACCTGGGCTAATTGCTTGCGTTGCTGCAACCATTGTTTAACTGTGCTAAATAGACCTGGAAGAGATCGTATTCCAGCAACAACACCAAATGTTGCGTACATAATAATGGGAGAGAGAGTTATTCCTATGCCCACAACTACAAAGCCTGTGTTGGTGAGTGCATAACCAATGCCATTCGCAATAAGCGCATCGCGCGCAAAACGCAAAATTAAAGGTAGTTCTTTACGTGTCAGTTTTTGCCACGCAAAAATTGTTGTGCCAATAACTAAACTACTTGCTGCAATTCCTGCACTGAGTCCTAGGGCATGAAGACCCATAACTGCAAAACCTGTTCCGAGGCCTGCAAGTAATGCTTTGGTTGGCGTGAGAGCTTGCTGGATTTTTTGTAAAGAAGTTTGTTGTACATCAACAGGTGTGGTTTCTGGGGTTTCAAATTCTTGCTCAGAAAGCAAATCTTTCTTTACCGTGGCAAGAATTTGAGCTGCTGCATCCGACACTTCAAAACCTGTAGAAGCTTCTTGTATAGTACTACGCGCAACAGACTCCTCAGGAATTACTTCTTGTGTATCAACAAGAGCATGAGGTATCACAAGATTTTTTTGCATTCGTAAGGAAGGATTATTCTCAAGAGCTATGATTTCGTCTGGTGAAAGAACTTCTTGAGTTTCAAGACCTTTTCTGACAGGTAAGCTAATGCGTTCACGAACTGCTTGTGCTACCGTAGCAATTCTTTCTTGAGGAATTGTGATACCTTTTTCAATTTGGTCAGTTGTTATAGTGGACATCATTTGAATGCCACTTACTTGTGTGCCATCCCATTGGAGTTCAAAGCCAAATGTGCGATCAAGTGTTGCGTCTTCTCCTAGTTCTTGCTTTACGAGAGCGCGTACTGCATCCCAGTGGCGTAAACCTGGAGTCAAGATAAACCACACATGAGTTTTTCCTTGTTGATCAACATAGGCAACTGCTTTTGTGCCTCGCACGTCCTTTCCAAGAGTAGGTAGTGCGGTGCTAAACACTCGTTCTGGTGATTCGCTGAGTTGCGTAACAAAAGAGTGTGTAACACCATTTATTTTTGCACGTACTGAATTAGGAAGTGGGGTGTCAAATAAATCATTTAGTCCTGAAAATACTGCAAACCCATTGCCCAGGTCATGTTTTACAAGGTTTACTATGTCACTAACACGAGGATCACTGACCTGCACTGTAGTTAATGAACGTGCATATGTTTGTGTTAGTGCTCCATTCACAAGACTTTGAAGCAGTGCTGTTTGCGTGCTTAACTCACGGAAGAATAGTTGAAGGCCTAGTTCAGTTGTGGCTCTATCAAGCAATGATTCAAGTTGTGATGGATCATCAGCAAGCATTTTTTCCATAAAACCAAGAAGTTCATCCTTATGTGCTAAAAGATATTGTGCAAGTTCTGCATTAGCATTTTTTTGTATTTGCGTAAAAATAACTGGAGCAAGTAAGGAGTTTGTGCGTGCTATTTCTTTCATTCGACCAAGATTTGCTTGTTTTTTGAGAGTATCATCATTTGAAAAAAGTTTTTCTTGGTTTTCAACAACATAACGCGTATACTCAGCAATACCCTGTGCAACAGTCTTTCCATTTGCATAGCGTGCTAAAGCTTGCTCTAAAGTTGTTGTTTGCACGGGTGCTGCGGGTTTGTTTTCTTCTGCTTTTTTGATTTTTTCATTATTTGCATTCTCAAGACCTGTCATGATGTTTTGTATGCTGGCTGGGTCAAGTCCTGATTCTTGCAATGCTTCTTGTGCATTCGCAATATCTTCTTTAGTCACAATCTCAGGGCTAAAGAATACTTTGTTGAATGTCTTGAAAACATTGAGATTGCGTGCAAATGCATCTTTGTTTTCTTGGGGAATTTTGATAGCAATAGGACTTGTTAGGGTGTTTTTCGCATAGTCTGCCCCGCCACTATATCGTTGCACTCTACCTATTGCGAAATATTGCTGGAAGAAATACGATCCAGCCAAGAACTTTGGCACTGAATCTTGCCATGCATCAATCCAGCCCCAGGCATTATCTAATGCAGTAACTGCTTGAGTTGTGAGTGCTTCATCAATAGACTTGCCCTGTGCAGCAAGCATTGCACCAAGTCGTTGTTTTAGATCATTGCTATTTGGCTTGACAAAAACACCTTTTTCATTTTTTGTGTAGAGTGCTTGTTTGATGAAGGTAATTGTTTCTGCTGGATTTTTTGAAAATGCTTCAGTGCTTATGTCTTTTTTAACTCCATTAATAATTACATTGTGTAAGTCAATACCTATTTCTTGCACGAGCTGAAGTGTGCTTTGTATGTCATTTGTGAATTCTTGTAATAGTCCTGCTGCGAGTTTGAGGTCGGTAATGTCTCCATATCCAATATCTGCCATGCCTAATGCACGAGCACCTTGTGTTGATGCAAGAAGTTTTTTCAAAAGTATGTACTCTGGACTGTCTGACCTTACTTGCTGTCCCTTGGCAAGTTGTTTGAGCACAGGTTGATACAGTGGAATAAGGTCGTACTTTTGTATTTTTGGAAGAAGTCTTGAAATAACTGAAGCAATGAACTCAGTTTGTTCAGGGTCTCCTGCAATTGCTTTGTAGAGTGTATCTGCAAGTTCATAATATTCTTGAGGTGCGAGTGCTGTTTTGTCTTCTCTGAATACTGTTGCTTCAATGCGGAAGTGTAGTGCCTGAACATCAGCAGTGCTTAAGGTTTGTCCATACTGTTCTCGTCGTGCCTGACTGTTGCGCTTTGCAATAAACTCTTCTCCTCTACCTTCATGACTAGGTGCTATAGGTGCTTGGCTATCAGCAGGTCGTAACCCTTTCTCATCAGGTGCTACGTAACCAACATCATGCGCGAGTGCTGCAACAATATCAAGTTCTAACTCATGCGCTGCTTCTGCCTGAGTTAATTCACCAGACTGTACGCGTTCTGTATAATACTCAGTCATGGTGTTTTTTGTTTGCACAACAACATTACGCCAGTGTCGTAAGGTATGATAGGTTATTTTTTGTTTTGTGTCTGCTTGCATTCCGTTTATACCTTCTTGAAGAACTTGTTGCGCAAGTGCGCGAATACTAGGAGTTTGTAACTCGTTCACAATGGTTTGTAAATCATGAATTGTTTTTTGTTGGTTTTTATCTTCAGTATTTTTTTCTAGAGCTGCCTGAACTTGTTTCACGTTAGTTGGGACAGGTAATGGCTTGCTTTTGAACAATTCATTGCGCAATTCATTCAAATCAATACTATCCTGCGCGCGTGCATTCACACCTGTATTACCTTTCCAGCCAAGAAGTAGTGGGCCAAGCACTGTACCCTCTTGAGAACGTAGCACAAGAATGTCTCCTTGCTCGAACCCTTTCAGCTCATTAAATCGACCAAAACTCATGCCAGGCAGTTTAGTTTTTTCAGGATTAGGCTCTTGTGCTACGAGCATGGTGCGTTCTATACCATTAAATACTGCTAAGCGATCCTGTGGGCTTACCTGTGCTGCATAGTCTTTGAGAGTTTGTGCCTGAATACCTTCTAAATCAAGCACGAGCGTTGGCACTCCTTCAGAAAGACCTATTGCTTTGATCCGTAGCACAACAGCTCCTTGTTCACGCAAAAGAGCAAGTGCTTTTACTTGGGTGAGCAGAGCTTCTTCAGTGGGTGCACTAAAGAGTAAGACTTTTTTGCCATTGAGTGTTGCTTGTTTTGTGTTTACTCCTATGGATTCAACACCTGTCAATGAACTGTCAAATGGTTGTAGACTGCCAAGAGTGTTGAGAAGTTCTTGTTTTGATGATACTTTGATGATTTGCTCTTCAAGTGCTCGCTGTGCGGAAATAGGTTTAGTTTGTTGTTCTTTTAGTCGCAAAACGTATTTATTCAACCAGGCTCCAGGAGGTGCAAGAATGTTACTGATAGTCTTAATATTAATAGTTGATGCTAACATCTCTTTGATGGGACCTGGAACAAAACCAAAAAAGTCAGTAATATTTTTGTAAAGTGGTGCATCAGGAGTAATGCTTGAGATGAGCACATACATTATTGGTCCAGCAAACAAACCAAACACACTGCCTAACGCGACAAAGTTAAGAATGCCTAGTGCTGTTGCTAGAGTAACAAGAAGCATGTTGGAGTTAGCTTCGGCTGCTGAGTTTGGTGCTTTATTTTCTAAAGGATTTGATAATTGATTTGCTGTTGAAGGAATTGCTTGTTCTAAAGAATATCCTTGATTCTGAAGTGTTTGGATTGCTGCCTTTTTTTCTTCAGTATCTTTAGGCAAGTGCTGAAGAAGTAATTCAGGTATTTTATTTTGTAATTCTTTTTTGTTGTTCACATTGGCAAATAATTGATCTATAATTTCTTGGTTTAGTTCTACTTGAAGGTCTTGATTTAATGATAGAAGTGCTTGTAGTGCTGTTGGCAGCATTTGTATACGTTCAGAAACACTACTTGTGCGTAAAGGAATATTTTCAATGGCGTTGATTGTCGCATCATAAATCTCTGAAGATATACTATCTTTAGTTAAGAGTTTGTATGCTGTTTTAAGACCTTGATAGAGCTCCTCATCACTTGGAGATCTTTTTTCTTTTTCCGTAAACTTTTGAAGAAATTTTTCTTGAACTGCAGAAACTTCTGCACAAGAAATCGCTTCAGCAAAAGGTAACATGAGCAGCATTGCTACTATGAACAAGCTGCTTACCACCCTCTTTTTTTGTTTCATGAACTACCGGTATAGAGAGCTCATGCGCATATAGCCTGGTACTGCATTTCACTTGCCAATGAACATACGCAAATATTCCATGCTATTTACGTGTACTATTGTAAGTCCCTATAACCCAAATTTTATGGTCAGTTTACACCTCCCCATATATAAAGCCCACCTATAATAATAAGTATGCAGATAGTTGGTTTTAGGGGAGTCTGCAATAAAGGCTCTGGTGAAAATGTACGCTGATGCCTATCAACCGATGTTTATGACGCGGTTGTAGGCTACGAACCGTAGTGAGTATGGTTGAGCGTAGCGCGAAACCTACGAACCGCAGTAAGTATGTCTTATGGGATGAGCGTGTTGGTTTTTGAAGTGGATGCCGTCGTTAATTACGAGTCGCTCACGACTTGTAATCTCAGAACTGTAAACAGTGATGATGGCTGAAAGCAGGTGAGGCATGTTGTTTGCTGAATCAGAAC
>JAHFOI010000041.1 GCA_023266895.1 Candidatus Woesearchaeota archaeon | reverse complement strand
TCTTTTTGAGCGCTTCGTCCATCTTTGAGTCCAAACACAACTTTCACTGGCATAGCATGCAAAATCAGAAGGGCATTTATAAATGTTAGCCTGCATCTGGCTCTGGTGAAAATCTCGCCTGTGAGCTCAACGTCACTTCATTAGCAGAATTTGATTTTTCGATATGTTTGTCAAATTCTGCCAGCATAGAAAAGGAAATAGTTCTTATGAGAGAAAAAACTTCCTTTTCTATGTGTTCCGCGCTTTCGGACTCCTCAAGCGTCGCTGCTGCCGAGCTCGCGTACTTCTTGTGCCACAAGCCATGCCTCACCTGCTCGTAGTTCACGACGGCATACAACAAAGAAATAAACACGCTCGCTCATCTTGGCAGCAGCGCACATTTTTCACCAGAGCCCCTGCATCTGTGCACACTTTTGCATTTTTCAGTGCACTAAACAAGCTTTTTGTTTGTGGGGGCGTGAGATGGACACTGGGTTAAAAACAAACGCAAGAATTTTTATAATTTATAAGGAAATGTTTATTAACTTACGTTAACCTTTTTTTCGTGTGTTATTCTTGAGGTGAACGTATGGATGCAGTAGAAACATGCTTGGACAGCTTGGATTTTTTAGAGCCTCACTGTGCTGAGTGCAAGTCTAAACTTGATTTTAGCCTCGCAACTACTGAATGGGATGCTGCTATGAACGCCCTTAAGTGCAAGAACTGTGGTTCAGTCATTGAACAAGATCCTGTGCCTGAAAAAGTTGAGCATCACAGGCTTGCCATAAAGAAGTGAGATTTTTGTGAACGAAAAAGTTAAGGAATAAAAATCACTCAGCGTGTTGCAAATTAATTGGGAAAATTAGGTATTAAACACTAACTGACTTGTTCGTTCTCTGAGTATAGGGTCTAGCAACTCCCCAAGGTGTGCAGTGGTGTATAGGTTTTATTACTGCTTAGCACAATCACGCATTTTATTCTTTTCTCCATGTGACGTGAATGTCATCAGTGCGTTCATAGGGATAGATTTCTGCAAGTTCAACATCATTGCGTTGCTCTGCATTCCATTCAAGTATGCCTTGCCAGGCAATCATTGCTCCTTGATCTCCAGAGTATTGTATTGGTACAGGATAAAATTTTGTGTTTCGTGCTTCGCACATGATTTTCATCATTTCACACAAGCGTTGGTTTGCAGCAACACCGCCAATCAACACTACTTCTTGTTTTCCAGTGTGCGCAAGTGCTCGTTCTGTAACTTCAACAAGCATGGCAAAGCAGGTTTCTTGCAAGCTGTAGCACATGTTTTCCACAAGTTCTCCTTTTTTAAGCAATTGAGTCGCTTTGGTTATCATGCCAGAAAATGATACGTCCATGCCTTTCACTGAGTATGGTAATTCAACATAACTTCCTTTTTTTGCACGTTCTTCTATTTTTGGTCCTGCAGGAAAACCCAGTCCTGCTTCTCTGCCAAACTTGTCCAGTGCATTTCCTAGACCAATGTCTAATGTTTCGCCAAACACGCGCATCACGCCTGCAGCAAGTGCAACGATTTGTGTGTTCACTCCTGAAACATAGACATAGACCGGGTCTGTGCTTCCTGCAAAAAAGTCGCCAATAGTGAGATGTGCAATGCAGTGGTTCACGCCAATAAGTGGTTTGTGGTGTTCTTGGGCAAGTTGTTTTGCAAAATCTCTGCCCACACGCAAGCATGGTGCAAGACCTGGCCCTCGTGAGTAAGCAATGAGTGTGATGTCTTTCATGCGTACTCCTGCCTTGCTAAAAACTTCACCTAGCATTTTTTCTTTGATTGCAACATGGTGTTGTGCAACTTCTGAAGGAATCATGCCACCACTTGTCAAACTTACGGCATCTTTCACATTTGCAAGCACTTTACCGTCAAAGGTTACAATGGCTATGCCAAAGGTGTGTGCTGTTGATTCAATACCAAGACAAAGATTCATGAAACAAGAATACTGCACAGTGTTAAAAAGCTTGCTTATTAAATGCTATATTGAATGATCCAGAACAATAAACGATTTATATTACTTCTCTTTTGATTTTGTTATGCTCGTAAAAAGTCTTGATGAAACCCTAAGAACTGTCAAAAAAATTGGCAATAAACTCTTTGATCCGCCAGGAGAAGTTTTTGATCGGCTCTTAAGAAAATTTGTGACGTGCCGTCCTGAAAAATTAGGTGCTAAACTTAACCAAAAAGATATTGACACTCTTCTTGCTGCAGTCAAAGAAGGCAACAAAACAAAAGAGTTAGCTCTTGAACCATACCTTCACTCTCTTGGTTGGGGTGTGCGAGTTCTTCACGTGATTCAACAACCTGCAGGCATGTCTCCACAGGTTGAAGTGCTTTTTTATTTTAGCAATCCTGAATTGCCTGATACATATCCTCGCAAACGATTTTGGCCAAGAATCACTTCTAAAGAAAACAAGGCAGTGTTAGCATACGCTGAAAGAGAACCCTTGCATGACATGCAGTACTATGAATACTGAAAGAAGTATGCTGCCTTATTTTTCATAAGCCAAACCTTTATATTCCCCTTTCTTGACTGACTACCATGGTTGATTGTGATGTGTTAATTGTTGGTGCAGGTGCTGCAGGACTTACTGCCGCAGTGTACACGTGTAGAAAGCAGCTTAAAACAATTATTGTCTCACTGGATGTGGGTGGTCAGACAAATCTTACAAATCACATTGAAAACTATCCTGGTGTGGATGCCCAGCCAGGGCCTGTGCTTATGCAAAAGTTTTTGGAAAACGCCACTGGTTTTGGTGCAGAACTCAAAACTGGCAAGATCACAAAAGTTGAAAAAAAAAAAGACAATTCGTTTGTTGCAACAGTAGATGATGAATCACAAATTTCTTGTCGTGCACTCATTCTGGCATTTGGTAAGGTACCACGAAAGCTCAACATTCCTGGAGAACAAAAATTCTTTGGCAGAGGTCTTGCCACTTGTGTCACGTGTGACGCTCCTTTATTTAAGAAAAAGATTGTTGCAGTGATTGGTGGAGGTAATGCTGCAGTTGAAGGTGCGCTTGAACTTGCTGAAATCGCATCAAAAGTTTATTTGGTGCACAGGCGTAATGAGTATCGTGCTGATGAAATAACTGTTGCAAAGCTTAAGGAGCATTCGAACATTATTGAGGTGAAAAATCATGATTCTGTGGAAGTGAAAGGTGACAAATTTGTGACAGGATTGGTTGTTAAAGATAATGGTTCTGGAACGCAATCAGAGCTTAAGGTTGACGGGGTGTTTTCTGAGATAGGTCATGAAGCTGATGTTTCTGCAGTTCAGCACTTGGTAAAGACAAATGAACAGCATGAAATTATTGTTGATGAACGTGGCAAAACATCCTGTTCGGGCATATTTGCTGCAGGAGACATCACTCCAGTGCCGTATAAGCAGACAGTTATTGCTGCAGGTCATGGTGCAATTGCAGCACTTGAAGCGCATCGTTGGTTGAGCACACAAAAGAAGAGATAATGTTATTTCTTTTTCGGATCATAAAATTCCAACAAAAGAAATCCATATTGATTCCTTGCCGCCTTTTTTTTCTGGTCAAAACTTCCATTGCCAATAATAAGCATGAAGTGGCCTGAATCTTGTGAGATTATGGTGGCAAGATCAGGATCTGTGGTGTAAGGAAAATGTTTCTCATATTTCATTTGAATATTCATAGTACACACTGCGCCGGTATGCATCGTTTTGTATTCTGAAAAAGAAAGAAAAAAAACTTCATTCTCGTGAATCACATATGCCCGCACAGGCTCGTTACGTTGCAGAGGTTGGCTCGCTGGTTGCGCCTGCTTCATGTGCCCACGCAAAACCTGAAGAAATCAGGGTATTAAATGCAACAAGTGGTGCAACATCAGATACGAATAAATCAAGACTCATGTGTGTACTGCTTGTGAGACGTTTATAAGGATTTCAGTTTCTACTTTCCAAACCTTCTCTGACGTGCTTCATAGTTTTCTATTGCCAGGACAAGGTCTTGTTTTTCAAATTCTGGCCAGGTTTTTTCCAAGAAAATCCATTCTGAATAATTACTTTGCCAGATAAGGAAGTTAGAAGTACGTTGGTCTCCACCAGTGCGTATGATGAGGTCGGGTTCTGAATCAGTGTATAGTTGCTTGCGAAATACTGTTTCATTAATCTGGTCAGGAGCAAGTCTTCCCTGAAGTACTTGTTCTGCCACTTTCTTTACTGCATCAATAACTTCTTCTCTGCCACCATATGCCATGGCAATGTTCACCTGGCGTGTGTTGTTACATTTGGTTAGCTCAGTAAGTTCTTGCATTTTTACCTGCACGTCAGCAGGAAATAAGTGTGTTCTGCCAATAAACGTGAAACGCATACCTGCATCCATTACTTTTTGTTTTTTCTCGTTCAGAAGTCGATCAAATGCTTTGTTGAACACACTCATGAGATAATTAAATTCTTCTTTTGGCCGGTCAAAGTTTTGCATAGAAAACGCATACAGGGTGAGTTCTTCAACACCGAGCTCTTCACACCATTCAAGGAGTTTCTCTACTTTCTGCTCACCCCACTCATGGCCCATCCAAGGCTTCATCATGAGTCGCTTTGCAAAACGACGATTACCGTCCATGATGATTGCAATATGACGAGGAACTTGATGAGAAGTCATTGCTTTTCCGCCAAAATTACTATCCACCATAGGAGTGCTATGACTGAGCAGGATTTTTAAGCTTTGTGGAGGAGTTGAGTGCCAAACAGTTTGCAGTAAGTTTATTTGTTATTCAACGCAACCAATCCTACCAGCTTTTTTCCTGCTAAGAACTGGAGCGCTGCTCCTCCGCCAGTTGATAGGTGCGTAAAATTGTGGGAAAGACCGAGTTTGTGAATAACTGCAGCAGTATCTCCGCCAGTAATTATGCTGGTGATTTTTCGTTTTGCCAAATACGTTGCAAGAGCAATTGTTGCTTGTGCAAAGGATGGCTGTTCCACAAGACCGAGAGGCCCATTCCACAGCACAGTTTTTGCATGTTGAAGCAAGCGTTTGTATTGCTGAATTGTTGCAATTCCAAGATCATACGCAGCATAATCAGTTGGCACTTTGTTTTTCAAAAACAATTCTGGTTTTTCAAAAGGTGTTCTGGCACAAAAAAAGTCAATTGGAAAAAAGAGTTTTTTGTTTTTAATCAGGTTGTGCATAACAGAAATACTCCTGAACTCAACAACTGTTTTTCCTAATGAAATTCCTGCTGCTGTGAGTGCAGTATTCGCAATAATGCCTCCCATAAGAACTGTGTCGGCGTGAGGGAGGAGTTTTTTGAGAACAGGCAATTTGTCGTTTATCTTTGCTCCACCCATGACGATTACAAAAGGTTTTCGTGTGTGTTTCAATAGTGAAGAAAGAGTTTTTACTTCTTTGCATAAGTGTAATCCTGCATACGAAGGCAGGTGTTTGGGAAGTCCTACTATGCTTGCATGTGTGTCATGGCTTGTAGCAAATGACTCATTGACATATGCATCAGCGTTTTTCGCAAGTGTGTTTGCAAATTGAGCACTGTTTTCTTCCTCACCTTTATTGAATCGCAAGTTTTCTAGCATGGCAATTGCGCGTGCAGGCACGTTCGAAATCTTTGTAGCAGCTGAAACAAAAAGTATTTTGCGATGCAGTAGTTTTGAAAGATGTGTTGCAACAGGGCGCACACTTAGTTCAGGAAGGTGTTTGCCATGAGGCCTTCCTCGGTGACCAATAAGAATCATTGTTGATTTTTTTTTAATAAGAAGTTTGAGTGTTGGCAGCGCAGTCTTGAGCCGCGAATCATCAACAATCTTGCCTTTCTTGAATGGTACATCAAGATCAAGACGAACAAGAACCCGTTTCCCTTGCTCAACTTCAGTAACTGAATGCATACGTGCGTGCAGAGAGTTGTGTATAAAAGGGTTCTGGATTACAGAGCTCTGGTGAACGTGAACTGTTGCTGCCTGTTTGAGTGCGTGTTTTTGGCAGTAGGAACAAAAATATCAATGTTTCTTTGGTTGGAGGTAATGTACAAAGAAAACATACGCAAGCGTGGCAGCAGCGGTGAGGTGAAACCGAGCCCCAGAACGCATAGAAAAGGAAGTTTTTCTACCTCAGAAGAGTTATCTCCTTTCTATGCTGGCAGAATTTGACAGCTGTATCGAAAAATCGCTGTTGTTCAGCACGCCACATCACTGCCTTGAAACCAGTGCGCATAATTTCAATTAATGTAATTACACCTCTGGCGATGGGAATGCTAATGAATCCTTACTTGCCATGCTTTGATATGCTTCGCGTATCAGAATAATGTCCTTTCGAGTTCTCACCGCAATACTAATAATTCTGTTAGATTTCATCATTACACCTTCAATTAAGTCTTGACCACCAACTGGCAGAGAATCTTCAGGTTCCATGAAAAAATTGAGAATGAGGTAGTATGTGAATATACTGACCTGAGGAAAAAACTTTTTTAGAGAGTCCAGTCTAACTCTTTGAGCTGGAAAAAGGTGCAAGGTAAATGTTGATTGGAGAAAATACTTTTTTGGCATTATTTTTTCATCTTAGCATTCGTAACAAATCTTTTTTCCACCTAAAGACCAGAACGGAATTCTCTTAATGTTGTTTTCTGTGCAAAGAGTATAAAGACTTGCCAGGTGGTTTTCCTGTGGTGCTGCTTTTGAGTGAATCCATCTCCATACTGTTGAGGGGGGGATACTGAGACGTTGTGCTAAGCCGTATTGTGTTTCTCTGATTTGTTCTTTAATGAATTCAACGCATTCTGGATTCCAAGCAACAGGTCTTGGAGCATAATTTTTCGTGCAGGGTTTTTGGTCTGGTGATAATGATATTTTATTATGCTCGGGAATCCAAATAAGGGGTTTGGCAATTTCTGCTTGTTGACTTAAGTCAAAAAGAATTCCAAGAAAATTTGCATCAGGACTCGAGCCCGTATTTTCCCATCTCCAAATTGTGCTTGAAGGGCAACCAAGTAACTGTGCAAGTTTATACTGTTTGAGGTTTACTTTTTCTCGAAATCTCTTTGTGAATTCACGGTCATAAACATGGCTTTCCATTTTTTGATTAGTTTGTGGCGCTTTATAAACTTTGTATTTGTTTATCTCGTTAGAACAGGTTTGTTTTCAGTATTCGTTAGAGTTCGGTTTTGATGTCGCGTTTTTGGAATTGCCACGTTGCATGAAGTGACGCTGTCGAAGTACACGCTGAGATTTTTCATCGAGCCCACAACCAAACATTTAAAAAACACCACCTTTGAAGGAATGCTATGCCTACAGAACAAGACCTTATTGCAGAACGCAAAAGAAAAGTTGCTGACTTACGCGTAGCGGGTATTAATCCGTACCCGTATCGATATGAGCCAACGCATCACGCTACAGATGTGCAAAAAACATTTAGCACACTTGCACCTGAAGAACAATCAGCGAAAACAGTCAAGGTAGCAGGCAGAATTGTGGGATTGCGACGCATAGGAAAGCTCACCTTCATGCACGTGCAAGACCAAGATGACAAAGTACAAGTCTTATTCAAACAAGAAACTCTTGGTGAAGAAAAATATGGTTTGCTCAAACTCCTGGATGTAGGTGATTGGTTAGGTGCGCAAGGTGAAGTGTTTAAAACAAAAACAGGAGAAATCACGATTCATGTTAGTGCATACGAACTCTTGTGCAAAAGCTTACGTCCATTGCCAGAAAAATGGCACGGATTACAAGACACAGAATTACGGTATAGATATCGCTATCTTGATTTAATCACCAATCCTGAGACCAAAAAAACAATGATGCTGAGAAGTAAAATTCTTCTTGCCATGAGAGAATTTTTTCACGAAAAAGGATTCCTGGAAGTGGAAACACCTGTACTACAAACCAATTACGGAGGCGCAAATGCCAGACCGTTCATTACTCATCATCATGACCTTGATATGAACATGTATTTGCGCATTTGTTTAGAAATACCACACAAGCATTTGCTCGTTGGTGGTTTTGAAAAAATCTTTGAAATTAATCATGTTTTTAGGAATGAGAGTATGGATCGTGAGCATAATCCTGAGTTCACAGAAATGGAATGCTACATGGCATACGCAGACTATCATGATGTCATGGAGCTCACTGAAGATCTGTACACATATGTTGCGAAAAAAGTTTTGGGAACAACACTGGTAAACTATCAAGGCAAAGAAATTAATGTTGCAAAGCCATGGCAGAGAATAACCATGCTTGATGCCATAAAAAAATACGCAGGCATTGATGCAGAGCAAGAATCTGATTCTGAACTCATCCGTAATGCAAAAGAAAAAAAAGTAGAACTTCCTGCAAACGCATCACGAGGCATGATTATTGCAGAACTTTTTGGTCAATTGTGCGAACAGCACCTGATTCAACCAACCTTTGTAACTGATCATCCCATTGAAACAACACCCTTATGCAAGCCTTTACGTAATGGTATGAAGAACTACGTGGAACGTTTTGAAGCTTTTGTGAATGGCTGGGAAATGGCAAATGCGTATTCTGAATTAAACGATCCTATACTTCAACGTCAATTGCTTGAAGCGCAGGAACAACAGCGTAAGGAAGGTAATGAGGAAGCACAGCCCATGGATGAAGACTTTGTTCGCGCAATAGAACAAGGTATGCCTCCAGCAGGCGGTTTAGGTGTAGGCGTGGATCGCATGATCATGCTCATGCTTAACCAGCCAAGCATTCGTGACGTGATCTTGTTTCCCACCATGAAGCCTGAAGAGAAGTAATTGAAAGATGCTCTAAGAATTAGTAGGTATTTGAAAAATCAGCTTGTGTCCCTACCTCTATATTATTGAGAGCTGCAAAACCTTGATGTACTTCAAGAACATACTGTGCCTGAGCACCGCCATAGGACTGGCAAGGATCTTGCACACAAGGAGGTGCACTCATGATTTGCACAACAGTTTTGTTTGCGTCAAGAAACAGCATGTCAAGAGGTATTTTTGTGTTCTTCATCCAAAACCATAATTGCTGGGAAGAATTGAACA
>JAHFOI010000040.1 GCA_023266895.1 Candidatus Woesearchaeota archaeon | reverse complement strand
ACAAAAACATATTAGAACTTGATGAAACTCAGACACGACAATGGCTTGCAGGAATGGAAGTTGAAACACGCACAGAATTACAAGGCTTTGTCATAGTGAAATTCAAGCAAGACATCATTGGGTGCGGCAGAGTAGGCAAAGGAATATTGTACAATTTTGTGCCAAAAAACAGACGAGTGAAAGAACTGCTGTTGTGAGTTTATTTTTCTGTTCAATTTAGGCCTTCCAAATCTCATCACCCACCCAGTGCAAATTCTGTATGATTTTACCTTTGATTTGATGGTTTGCATCTGCACTTGAGAATAACATTCTGCCAACAGAAAGCGGTTTCTTGTGCACCTCATCAATTACCACAACAAGCTCATTCGCCAGCACACCCTCCTCAATCCAGACAATGCCTGGACGCATGATATCAGCACCTTTAACCACGAAAGGGATTGCACCTGTATCAACACTCACGCATTTCAGAAAACAATTTATCAACAAAAATTTAAGGTGTGGCAGCCACGAGCCTTCATTCTTGAAAAAACACGGAACTGAATCAACAATCACTATCTCCACACCACGCGCTTTATCATGAAACAATTCAACACGCTGTTTTTTAGTCAAAAAATCTTTGCCAAACAAGCCATGCAGCTCAATGTTAATTGTCTCAACCTCTGTTTTGCTTAATTGCTTTTTCACACATTCACGCTGAAGCACATGTTTTTAAACATTTGCACAAACACAAACTGGATGGAATGGGTTCAGCACAACAAACTTATTGAAAAAGATGCATGGGCACAATGCATTTCTGAGCTTCAGGCAAAGACCACCGTGTCTTCTCAAGAGCACGTCAAACAAGCGCTTGTTCACGCAATTCAATCACGCATACCCACCACACCTTTTGGTATTTTTTTATCAGGAGGTGTTGATAGTAGCCTCATTGCATTTTTGTGCAAACAGTATGGCGCAAACCCTTTGTGTGTTTCTGTGGGAATGCAAGGAAGCCCTGATGTTCTTATGGCAAAAAAGCTTGCTGAACAATTAAAACTCAATCTTATCACAAAAGAATTCACTATTTCAGAAGCAGAAGCATTATTCAAAAAAACTGTTGCATTATTTCCACAACCAAACGTGCTCTCTGTAGGTGTTGGCGCAGTGGTTGTTGCAGCAGCAGAACTTGGCAAGACAAATGGTATAACAACCTTTTTTGGAGGCTTAGGCAGTGAAGAAATATTTGCAGGCTATGAACGCCATGCTAAAGCAAGTGATGTGAATCAAGAGTGCTGGAAAGGGCTTCATGCTATGTGGGAGCGTGATTTGGTACGCGACTACACCTTAGGAACTGCATTGGGCATACAAGTACTCACGCCTTTTTTGGATGAAAAACTCATTATTGCTGCAATGGGAATTAGTGGAAAAGAAAAAATTAATGAACAACACAAAAAGCTAATCCTGAGAAAAATTGCTGAAGAGCTTGGCTTGCCTCAAGAATTTTCATGGCGCAAAAAACAAGCAGCACAATACGGCAGCAAGTTTGATCTTGCACTTGAAAAGCTGGCAAAAAGAGCAGGGCTACGAAAAGAAGAGTATGTCAAAGAACTGAAGAAAGAGTAATAAGTAGAAGAATTTTTCCAGTCAATAGCTCAACAGAATATGTCAGGTCGTTGCACAACTTTACAAATAGTTTGTTCTTGATTATTAGCATTATCCACTGAGGCAAAACAAACATTAGTAGCTCCGGATTGCGTAACAACTGGAGCGAACAATGGATTAATGCCTTGCGGCACAGGTATGTTCGGCACGCAAGGGCCTGGTGCAGTGCACAAAAGAGTTTGCTTACACCCACTACCTTGATCAACACAGTTTAGAGTGAATGAAACAAAATTTTGTGCAACACTCCCAAAAATGTAGGGCAGATTGCCATTCAAGAATTGCGCAGTTGTAACTGGAACAATAGCATCTCCAACAGGAGCTATGTTCAGCACAACTGACAGACAGGTTGTTGGCTCAAGATTGTTTGCTATATCACTGCTTCTGAAACAAACACGCGTAGTTCCTTGCTGGTTGATAACAATAGGTTGATTAGTAAAGAGAATTGCAGGAACACAATCAGTATTTTGATTTGTGCAAAACACAGTATTACGACAACCACTGCTTGCATCAGCACATGACAAGCTGACGAACACTTGGTTCACACTTGTTGTGCCAAACACATACGCCAGATTATTACTTGAGGCATTAGCTGAAGTTACTGGAGCAGCCAGGTCTTGATTATTTACTGGAAACTGAATAGTGATAGTCTTGCAAATTGTTGGTTCTTGATTGCCTGCAACATCTTTGGACGCAAAACACAACTTTGTTATGCCAGCAGTATTTGTGACAATCTGCTGTCCAACTGCATAATTCAGTCCAGGAACGCAATCAATATTTGCACTTGAACAAAACAACGTAACCTGACAACCACTCACTGGATTTCCCGCATCAACACATGCCAGAGTGCTTATCACTGCTGTGCCTGCCACTGCACCAAACACATACTGCACACCATTACTTGTTGCACTTGCAATCGTCAAGGGAGGAACAACATCTTGTGCAGGCGCAACAATGACTATGTCCTTACAGACTGTTGCTTCTTGATTATTCGCAGCATCTTTTGACGCAAAACAAAGCTTGGTTGTGCCAACATTTGATGTAACTATCTGTTGTCCTTGCGCATACACCAGATTGGGAACACATACTACATTCAGACTTGAACAAAACAAGGTACTTGCGCAACCAGACTGTACATCAGCACAAGCAAGCGTAGAAATCACTCCTGACTGAGTTTGAATACCATACACATATTCTGCTCCATTTGAGGTTGCGCTCGCGGATGTTACAGGGGGGCTGACATCTTGAGCTGCTGCTACAACAACAATATCTTTACACACCACAATTTCCTGATTTCCAACCACATCAACAGACTGGAAACACAGTTTTGTTGTGCCAACAGCATTCACGGAAATAAACTGTCCTGCAAAAATAGTGTTAGGCACACATGGTGCAGCACTAGTGCAAAACTTTGTTGATGCACAACCACTTATGGGAGCGCCTGCATCACCACAAAACAATGAATTAACCACAGTGCCCTGCACAGGAGTGCCATACACATACTGCTGCCCATTCACTGTTGCTGATGCAATCGTTGTTGGTGCAACTGTGTCCACGGCATTATTCTGAACTTGCAAGACAATAGAAACACACTTGGTTAGTTCAACATTGTTCTGTGCATCACTTGAGGAAAAACACAATCGTGTTGTGCCAACCACATTTGTAAGAAGTTGCTGACCAGGAGCATAATTCAAGTTAGGTACACAGTCAATGTTAAGATTAGTGCAAAACTTGGTTGCAGCACAACCACTCGTTGGAACACCTGCGTCTACGCATGCAAGCGTACTAATCACACTACCAAACACACTTGTTCCATACGCGTAAGGAATTCCATTGTTGCTTCCTGTAGCAGAAGTCACAGGCACAACAACATCTAACACATTAGGTGGGAATTGAATGATGATTGCCTTGCACACAGTTGGCTCTTGGTTGCCTGCAACATCTTTTGACGCAAAACACAACTTTGTTGTACCTGCAGTATTTGTCACAATCTGCTGACCAACAGCATAATTCACGCTAGGAACGCAATCAACATTTGCACTTGAACAAAACAACGTAACCTGACAACCGCTCACAGGATTACCTGCATCAACACACGCAAGAGTGCTTATCACGGTAGTGATTGCTGTTGTACCAAAAACATACTGAAGACCATTTGTGGTTGCAAACCCAGTTGTGGTTGACGCAACAATATCTTGCAAATTAGGAGGTGCTACAATCAGAATATCTTTGCACACAACAAGCTCTCGATTGTTAGCCACATCAACAGACTGAAAGCACAACTTTGTCGTACCAACTGCGCTCACAAGAATTTGCTGACCGTCATATAAGGCTGCAGGATTACAATTCACATTAAGCCCTGTGCAAAACTTTGTTGACGCACAACCACTCACCGGATTACCTGCATCAGCACAAAACAACGCCACAACAACAGGACCTATGGTTGACGAACCAAACTGATACACCTGACCAAGAGCTGTTGCTGCAGGAGTGGTTGTGGGCACAACAGTATCCTGACTTATTACCGGAAACTGAATCACAATAGTCTTGCACGTTGTTGGCTCTTGGTTATTCGCAGCATCCTTTGAGGCAAAACAAAGCTTGGTCGTGCCCGCAGTGTTCGTGATGATTTGCTGACCAGACGCATACTGAGTCAAGGGATTGCAATCAAGATTTTGATTTGTACAAAATAATGTAGACTGACAGCCTGAAGCCTGAATTCCTGCATCAGCGCATGAAAGTGTTGTGACCACTGCCTGCGCACTTGTCGCGCCAAAAACATACGCAACACCATTTGTCGTAGCACTCGCAGTCGTTGTTGGCGCAGCACTATCAGGAGCAACAATTACCAATTGAGTACACACTGTTGGTTCAGCATTGCCTGCATTGTCAGTTGAGGAAAAACAAACCTGAGTGGTACCAATCTGGGAAATACTTATTGGCTGAACAAAAAGTGTTGTTGGAGAACAGACAGCAGCACCAGTGCAAAACTTTGTTGACGCACAACCTGAACCAGCATCAGCACATGCAAAGGACACAGTTACTGGAACAATACTTTGAGAACCAAACACATATGCCTGCCCATTTGCAGTGCCAGAAGCAGTTGTGGCAGGTGGGGTTGCTTCAAACGTGACAGTAAATGATTTTATTGCTGTTGAGCCAGTATTACAAATTACACTATACCGCACAACACCTTGAACCAGATTGTTTAGTGTTACTGTTGCTACTTCACCACCGTTTACTAAGTTCATTGCGAAAAGTTTGGGAATATTTTGCGTAAATGCACCAGTGCTTGCCACAGGATTTGTCGTGCCTTGCACAGTGCCTTTCAATCGCACCAAACCCGAGCCTCCTGTTCCACCAAAATTTGCATTGAAACTATCAAAACCACCAGCCCCGCCAATGGCAGTTACCAAATTCGTACCAAGAGTTAAGGTTTGAGCTTCCAAATGTACAACACCGCCTGCACCACCGCCTGCAGCATATGCTCCACCAGAAAACGTGCCACCCTGTCCTGCACCGCCATTTGCACTGATTAACCGAGAAACTACAACAGAATTTGCTATTACATACACTATTCCGCCGCCAGCACCACCTCTGCTTGTGCACATGCCTCCTGCACCACCAGAACCAAGAATAAGCTGATCCGCAGTAGCAAAATTTGAGCCACCAGCACCCTCACCCGCACACCCTGTTGGCCCACCACCTGAAGGTCCTTGCCCTCCAGTACCGCCAGGCAAAGGACATCTTCCACTACACACACCAAGCCCAGTACCTCCTGCATATCCTACTGCATCCACTGAAATTGCACCATTCACTGTTACCACACCATTTGCTAAAAAACCAGCAATACCTCCAATCACTCCATTAAATACTGGAGCACCAATGCTTGCACCAGCTTGAACAGTTACTGAGGTAAACTGAGGTAGTCGCACAACTTGAGTTTCAGCAACAGGATAGTTTTGTGCAATACCTGTGAGAAAATTCAACACATTGTTTCCTGCACTGAATACTTCTTTACGCTCATTAATTCCTGAACGCACATTCACAAAAAGCACTACATCACCTGCAGAAAAACCAGCACTGCTTACAACAGGAATAGACGTCATGCCTACTGCTAACGCAATCGTTGGGCTCGTGTATGTATTAACTACTTGTCCCTGTTGTGCCACAACCAATGCACCATCCTTGCCACTGCCAGTCACAGACTTTGCATCTTCTTGAGATAACGTGCACAATTGCGTGTTTGATGGCAGGGCTGCAGCAATAGTTGCCTGGTTCACAAAAATCGTGCCTGCATCTGCAGGAGTTGGTGCAACAAAACTCACCACACCCGGAGGATTAAATGCCTTGCCTGCACCAATGCCTGAAGGGAGAGTGCAAGCAGAAAGCAACAAAAGCCCGATAAGAACCAACATGCGTCTCATACGACGAGCACACGAGGAAGAGAATTTAAATGTTTTGATAATGAACATCTAACAGTTTGCAGTTATAAAAAACTCAGAAACTGATCAAGCGATTATTTTTCAAATAGACAAAATCGCCACATTTATAAACATTTATTAGCTATAGAGTTTATGCCTAAGTCTCTTCCATCATTTCTTGATAGCACAGTTTCTGCATTGCTAAATGAAGATTATCTGCGCGCACGACAATTATTGAGCACTCGTGAAGCCATTGGGTTTTCAGCAAAACCCGCAATTGGGCTTCTTGCATTTTCTTATGTTCAAGAGCATGTCAGTACAGGAAATCCTCTTGCATTAGAACAAGCAGTTGTTCATGCAGTGCATGGTATTAGTATTTTGCCTGACGATCCACTTTCACTTCAAGTACTTGCATATGCTCACGCTGTCAATTATTTTGAAGGTGATGTTCGCTCAATTGTGCCTGCGGTTGATTGTCTGAACCGTTTGCGTACCTACTTTATTTTGACTGGAAATACTTCTGCAGAATTTCAGATTAATCAACGCATACAAGGGGTTCTTCATGCTTCCGGTTAAATGGACATCTCGAGAAAAAGTAAGAGACCTTGCACGAGCAAATCCTGGATGGCGATTTTATGATGTTTCAACAAATGCGCCACTGGCAAACATAGAAGGAATTATTGATGCACATGAATTTTCACCATTTATGGCATATGGCGACATTCCTATTCCAGGAACCACTCAAAAAAGTGATTCAGTTGAGGGCGTGTGGCAAGGACTTAAGATTATTGATGGAAAAACAGACTCTTCTCATTTTAAAGGAAAAGGAAGAAAACGATTAGGAAACGTTGAAGGACACCAATATGGAAAAAAGGTTTTACCCTATGTTCTTGCACGACAAAAAATTTATGTGCCAACCTATGAATTCATGCTTGAAGAACGCGTTCCGAGAGAAAAACTTGACGAAATTCTTGAATTGGCTCAGGAAGGAGTTCAACAATACTTTTTTGATGTTGACTCAAACCCAGACATACACGATAAGAGAAGTCCCCTATCTCATGCCAGCGTTCTAGTTGGTTTTATCAATGCAGTGCTCAATAGACAAAGGATTCTGGAGGAAGTTCCGCAGGTTGATTATTCGCGGGCTCCAGTATGAATTCAGTATTTTTCACAACAAGTTTTTTCACACTAGGATCTTTGCCTGCTTTTTGACGGATTTGGTCAGGTCCTAAAAGATTGCCTCTTATTTTCGCAGAATTGAGTGGAATCACCTTGCCAAACTTTTTTGCAATAGCTCGGTCAGTTGTTAATGATATGAATTGCGTAGCACTTGTTGGATCAAGAATATGTACTGCAAGTGGTTGGCGTGCAAAAGGGCTTTTGGCAAAAAAAGATCTGCCCTTCACATAGGATTCATATTCCTCATCTGAAACACCACGGTATAAAATTCCTTTTTCAAACGCCTCTTCAGGAGAATATGAATTTGCAAGGCCAAGCAATCTTGTTTTCTTATGAGTCTGCGCTGGTTGATTGACCTCTAATTCTGCAAGAGGAAGAATTTGTTTTAGAATGTTGTGCGCAGCTTGAGGACTTCCTTGTACAAGAGCTGCTTTGGCTTGCGCGACTTTTTCATGAATTTTAACAAATACTTCTGCCTCTTTTTCCCACCCAGTCTGCTCTTGAAGAACCCGTGATCCTCGCACATCGAAGTCTTGAATAACCTCAAGGAGTTTGAGCAATTCACTAAAATCACTTGATGAGTACATACTATCTATTTTTGCATTCGCAATTATAGCTACTTCTGCGATTTTTTTTAAGAAATCGCTTGCGGTTAAGTGATTGCCAAAAGGCCAGACCATAGTGATTTATTTTTGTAGAGGTATAATAATCTTTGTTCTTCCCTTTACAGCAAAAATGTTTTGTTGTTGTTGATACCAAGTAAGCGAATGCACACTATTTCTCATGATTCTGCAAGCCCATACACCCACCATGCTTGCCTGGAGTTAATCATCAGCTGTTGTGCACTTATCAGATGGTTGTTGTAGGGAAAGAACGTGTTGGTGCCAGTGAGTTGATCAAGATTAATAGGATGCTGCTGGTTTACCTCAAGACTGCGCTCAAGGACTTTGATTTGATTGACAAATGCTTCCTTGGCATTGGTTTGTACTATTGCAGTTGCGCCAGTAATTCGCGTTTTGGTTCTCGCTGTTGTTTCATAACAATGAGTGAGCTTTGCCGTCATAGAATTGTCTGTAAGGATGAATGTTGCTGATTTTTTACCCGCACACACTTGTACATTACGAGGTTTTGCATGATTCATGCATGCCTCAAATGCTTGCAACAAAGGTGCTTCCATTTCGTTGAGCAATTGCTCTTCAGAATGCGCGGTGTTTAAGAGTGGTGCGTTTAGGTCGCCCATTGAGTTCTTGAGAGGCAGTATACCCCCCTGTCTTCCTGCAACCAAGAGGGTGTCTTTAAGGCTGTCTGCAAGGCAGGAATCAACAAGACTTTGCGTATCAGTAGTTGCGTATTCTTTTGTTGGATGAATTGTTGCCACACCAATAAGTAATGCACCAGCAATCAAGATGAACAGGCCCAGCAAGAAAAACATTGTGAGTTGCGCTTTGCGATTGAGAACTACTGGGATAAGCATAAGTAATGGAATGCTAAGATAGACTGGAGTAGTGGTTGTGATGTCTTTGATGAGTTGGAATATTGACTGGCTTTGGGGCGGAAAAAAAGTAATTGCTGTTGAGTCATGCTGGTAATGTAATTCATTGTTTGTGATCCTGAGATCATTAGTTGGGTAAAGCAGATTATTGCCAGAATGATATGCTGCCAGAGTGCTTGTTGAAGCGTTTGATAACCCAGGATCTGCCCAGACATAGGTATTGTTTAGTTGGTAAATACTGTAGTAATTGTTAGGATGCGTGTGACAATTGGTGCAGGAGATTGCAAGGTCATAGGTGATGCCATCTTTGGAAAAATCCATGACCGCAGTGGCATTTGCGTCAAAGCTTGCAAAAAATCTGTGAAACTCATCAGTGAGGCGTTTGAAAAGAAATTTTCGCTCAACATCAGTCATGCCTTGAGAAATTATTTTACTATCAACAAAATCAATTAACGCACAGTTCTTACTGCAGTCCAAATGCTCTGATGATACTGTTCTCAGGCAGATGCGTTGCTTGGTCCATTGCCGAAACCCAACATCTTGTTTTGGATCAGAAAAGTGAATGCTGAAAAATCCGTCAGTAGAGTTCAAGCACTGAATGCCTTGCTTTGTAACAGTCATTTTCGCTGTTGAGTTTGC
>JAHFOI010000039.1 GCA_023266895.1 Candidatus Woesearchaeota archaeon | reverse complement strand
AGGATTTCTTGTGCGTCAACCATTTTCTTGACGTAGAGGTCAAGAAATTATGGAGTTTGGCATAAATTTTGCCAAGCTTGCGCTGGCGGACTCGAGTGTAATGATAAAAGACCCGAAAGCCGAGCCAGCTCACGCCTCTTCCTAACGGAAGTATTTTTGTTTTAGTAGGGTACAGTTCTAACTGAAACGTTGCGAAGAATTGGACTTACGGATAATGAAGTTAAGATTTATTTTCATTTGCTGAGGTCAGGTGCCAGCACTGCGTATGATATTAGTAAGGAGACGGGAATTTACAGGGTTCACGTATACGACAAGCTAGAGCAGATGATGAATAAAGGTCTATTTACTCACGTTTATCTATGAGCTAAAAAGCACTTCCAAGCCACTCCCCCAACTAAGCTCAAGCAATATTTGGAAGACAAAAAGAATGAATTAGACACACAAGAGCACGTAGTAGAATCAATCTTGCCTGAACTTGAAGCTATGACTAAACTCCTGAAAGAGAATACCTTTGTCGAAGTTTTTAAAGGAAATGAGGGATTAAAATATTTCCTTAAAGAAATCATTTTGGGCATCTTTAGAATATCGCATTAGAGCAACCATCCAATCAATAGCAAATCGTGAGTAAATTATCATAAGTTATGCACCTATTTTTTTCAGAGAAACAAAGTATTTTGTATTACTTAGTTTGTTCCAATGTTATAATAAAAACTTATATCACTTCTTCAGTAGGCTGAGTTGGTGTTGTGTTATTATTTTGTTTTTCTAGTCGTGCGAGTTCTTCTTTAGGATCTGCAGGTTGTGAAAAATTTACTATGAATTCTAGGCGTTGAAAAAAGTCATTTTTCTTGACTCTGCCAATTAATTTAAATTGTTCTCCAAGTAATGCAGTTTTGACGTCTTCAAATAATGCAGGGTTCAAACGATATTCTTGGAGTTTTTCTTCTGTGGCATTGATCACTTTGAGTGTTTGATTTCGGAAAAAGACTGCACGCATAGTGTCTGTTCCATCGTCAATAATCATGTTGAAAACTGTTGCGTGTTCTGGTACTACGTTTGCGTGTTGTGCGCACACAAATTGTCCGTCATTTTCTTGCACTCGTTTGCTGCATTGAGGGCATACTTGGAAGAATTTGAGGTCAAACACTTGAACAACTGTGCCCATGATTTCTACATTGTCATCTTGTTCTGTAAGTGCTTTGAGTGTTTTGCGTTCTGCTTTTTCTTTTGGTTTTACTTGGCCAACACTCACGCCTTCTGGGTTTATGCTGAGTTTTGCTTGTTCTCCGCAATGGATTTCTTTTCTGCCATTGTTTTCTCGACAGTATGCATTGGTGAGTTTAATAATTACTCCTAAACTAAGGTTCTTGAGTTGTTCTGCTTGTCCACCCCATAATACAAGGCGTATCACCCCTGTTTCATCACCAATGACACAGCTTCCTACAGCTGATGCGCTTCCATCAGCCCTGTTGAATGTGCGTGCTTCATATACTTCTACAACGCGTGCAACAACATCTACTGCGCGCATGCCTGGGTAAATGTCTTTTATTTTACCTGATGCTTCCATGAGCTTTACTCCGAGTTCTGAACAGACTATGTTTGCTGCGCCTTCTTTGCTGACGAGTCCTGATAATTCTTTGAGTTTTTGTTGTACTTTGAGTTCTGCTTCTTGAATGCTCATGCCTGTTTTTTCCTGTATTTTTACGAGAATTTCTGCATACGGAATGCGAATCATATCTTACGGGTAGTGAGAGGTGTATAAAAAGATTGCTTTAGAGAACTTTGCGTAATGCAAATTTTGATCAAAAAACGTGTTGAGTTTCATACCTGTATCGCAAACTCAAACATGAGTTGTGTTCCTTCAATTTCTCCGACGGGCATACTGAAAAAGGCATGTGTGTTTGTCTTGCGTACCTCCCAATTTTTTGGTGCATTAGTTGTCAAACACTCGCTGTCCTGATTGCAGATTTTCATGAGTTGTAGTGCATGTGTGTATGCATTAATGAATGTGTTGAGCGATACCAGTATACTTGCATGACTGCTTGGTTTGAATGATAAGTATCCTATGCGTTTGTAGGATATTTCTGATTCTGCACTTGAGTCAAGGTATGCTGGAATGAGGTTTGTAGTAGGAAACGGTATAGTGTAGCCATGGTAGTTGATGCTTGTTGGTTTATAGTCTTGTGCGGGGCTGAGTATTGGCATGCGTGCAGTAAGTATGCTTATGGTGTCAATGTTTGTTTCAGTGTCATCATGCAACACTGTAGCAACATAATTGTCTGGGTTTTCTGGAAGGCTGATACCGTAAGCTGCTGCTTGTTTGTTATACGCAATTATGTATTCCATGAATTCTTTTTTGTAGGCTTGTTGGAGTTGTGTTGCAAGTTGTGATAAACTAAAGCAGGCATTATTCAATTCTTGGTAGACTTTTTTGTCATTGATAATTGTGTTGCAGGCTGTTGTTTTTCCTTGAGCAAGTGCAGTGATTGCTGTAGTAATCGAGTATGTTCCTGCAAGTGTAAGGTATGCTTGAGTGGTTTGTACTCCTGTTGTGGTGCGCATGACTTCAAATGCATTTCGTTCTGGTTCTTGGTTTTGAAATGTCTTGCTTGCCTGAAGTATGCTGAGGTAAGTGAAGCTTGCGAGCATGAGGCTTGCGACTGCGAACAATACTGCAAGGCTTACTCCGCGTTGGTTCATGTTTTCACCTGAAGTATTATTGTTGTTGCAGTTTTGTCTGACAAGGGTAAAATTCCATGAAGTATAGTACTGTCACGGTCTACTGGTTTTCCTGCAATTAAGTTCAATGCATTTTTTTGTTCTAGATAAACTGCATATTCTTTGTCTGGCAGTACTGTTGCCATAAAACTACTTATTTCTTCGTTTGCTCGTGCATCATTTCTGCCAATGAGTTCACCAATAGTTTTGCCACCTTGAGTTTGTGTGTTCTCAAGTTCTGGCAGTAGGTGTGCGTATGCTGGGTTTGCAAGCAGGTTTTTGGCCTGTAAGGGGTGCGTTGCTGTGCTGAGTATGATTACTAATGCAATGATGATGAATGCAGTAACTAGCCATGCTATGAATTCCAGGGGTTCTGCTTGTGCTCGTGTGTTCATGGTGCTGTTCGTATGGTTATGTGTATGAGCTTGTGTTCTTGAGTGAGTAAGCTGAGTTGTTTTTGCACTTTGCTTCCCGCGAGTTGTTCATATGCGCACCAGCCTCCTTTGTATTGTGTTGCGCAGCGTGGGTTTTGTTGTTGGTCACTGTTATACTCACAAGCAATGTTGTTTGGGCAGGCATGATTAGGTAATTCATAATGTATTCCTATGAGTTTTTCTGGTGAACTAAGGAGTTGTGGTAGTTGTTGTATTATTTTTTCTGGTGTGGTTTCTTGGGTGCATTTTTGCAGTGTTGTGCTGCAGGTATTAATTTGGTGAGGTAATGACCACGCGAGTATGCTTGCGTGGAGTGCGGGAATTGTGTTGAATGCTGTTTCATACTGGATTGGTATGTATGTGAGTGCGTATAATGCTGCAATAATAAAGGGTATGACAAATAATGCGTACATGAGTACTGTGCTAAGTTCTGCCTTATGTTGCATGTGCTGCCTCGATAAGTGCGGTTCCTATTGCTGCTCCAGTAAGTTCTGGTTGTGTTGTGAGAGTATCGCCAAGTTTTCCTATTTCTAGAAGCATACGTGCTGAATTTTTTGCGAAAAGCATGTGCTGGTTTGTTTGCATATTTTTTTGTTCTTGATTTTCTGGGGTGAGTAGTTCAAGGTCTAATGGTATGATTGCTGTTGCAGTGATAAGTTCTGATTGGGTGTTAAGTTCTTGAGTAATTGTATTGAGTAGTGCACACGCAAGTTGTTGGCTTTGGTCTGAGTTTTTTGGTATGTACGCAATAAGAGTGTTTTGTCGTGTTCCTGTTTGTATGCTAATGAGTGCGTCTTGTCCTGCAAGTGCATTGATGCGTTCTTGTGTTGTCTGGCTGAGTTCTGGATCTGTTGCTGAGTATACTGTTCCTGGAATGTATTGGCTGAGTTCTCGTGTTGCTTTCCAGCCTAATGTTGTGCTTGCTTTGGTAATAAGTGCTGCAGTTATAGCACGTGTTGTTTGAGATTGAGTCAATGCTTGATTTTTTTCTTTTTTGTTTGGTTGTTCAAGTTGTGAGTTGTAACTGCTTGGATCTATGCCTATGGTTTCTATGCTATGCATTATTTTTGGGCAATTGAGAAGTGCAGTATTGGGTGTGCTCTTTGATTGTGCGCGCACCTGTGTTGGTGTTCGTGTATATTGTGTTGCTGTTGTGCTGACTGTTGTTGCAATAATGCTGACTATTGGTGGACGTATGATCGGCATTGTTGTACTTCCTGCAATACCTGTGACAGTAATATACGCAGGTGTTATGTCAATGACTGTTTTTTTTGTTGGATCAAGAGGTTGTATTGATCTGTCTGTTATGTATGCTTGTATGTCAGGTGGCAATACGCTTAATGTGCTAATGAGTGCAGCATATTTGTTTGCAAGATAGTGTTGTTCTTGGCGTGGGGAGTGAAGTGCTGTTTCTATGCGTGATGTGCCGAGTATGATGATCATACCGAGGAGTACAACAACAAAAAGCGCGTACAAGGTTGGTTCTGCTGATGCCTTCATTTTTTTGGGAGTGAATTCAAGTACACAATTGAGTTGCGGTGTCTAAGGTGAGCTGACCATTACAGTGTCTGCACACATTCAATGTTTTTCCTGGAGTGAGTATTGCATGTTGTTCTTTTGTAACGCATGGTGTTTTGCTGCAGCCTGTGAGTGCAGTAATACAGGTGCGTGCAATAATTGGTTCGCAGCGTTGTTCTTTGCTGGTTTTGATACACAAACATGCATGGGTTAAGCATCTTGGTTCTGTATTACCTTGAGGATATACTGTTATTTCTAATTGATCACATGGTGTGTTTGTGCATGCTGTTCTAAAAAATGCTTGGGGCAGTTCACGTTGTCCTTTTGGTTCTAAAGTATCAAGAGTGCTTGCAAGTGCTCTTGCGTCTTTTGCTTCTGGAGAACTTAATGCATCAGGAATGTGTGGCACCACATAGTAAAAGAAAGCAATGAGCATGATCATGACAGGTATGGCTTTCACCAACTGGTCAAGCACTGGACTCATAGCTTTTGTGTTCATGACGTGCAGAGCGCAGAGTGAGTTTTTAAATTGTTCGCCAACAAACACCGCACTTTCGTCTTCATTCACCACAAGCTTTAAAAGCGCATACTGTGAGAAGTGGTGTGTTAGTCGTCGTAGACTAAAATACTTTAAAGGAGTGACATAAAACATGCAACGAAATAGAGAATATGGTGATAGTGATTCATATGGCGGTGGCTTTCGAAGTTTTGCGCCAGTGAAAGTTGGTGAAGAGATTGATGTGACTATTGAAGCAGTTGGTGCCAAGGGCGATGGTATTGCTAAAAAGAATGGTTTTGTCTTGTTTGTTCCAGGAGTGAAGGAAGGGCAAAATGTTCGTATTCGCATTACAAAGGTCTTGCGCAAAGTTGGTTTTGCTGAAGTTGCTGGCGGTAGCGCAGCGAGCAGTGAAGCATCAAGCGAGCAAGCTCCTCAAGAAGAAGGATCTTCTAATTCTGGTGAAGCTTCTGAAGAATCTAGTGATGAAGCTCCTGCTGATAGTGAAGAGTTTTAGGCATACTTTTTTATTTTTCTTTATGTTTTAGTTTTTTTGAGCAGATTTTTTTGGATCGCGTGTTATTGCAATTCAAGATTAAAAAACAAGCTTTTTGAAGACCTTGATTGATATCGTAATATGGACTCTTCTGAAGTTCTTCAACGAATTGTTTTAGGCAGACCATATGCTTCTGAAACAACTGTCCTACTACGTCAGTTATTTGCAGAAGTATGTGTTGGTACACATGTGAGGCTTACAACAAGTCATCCAAATGAACCGCCAGTTAATGTTGAGGGTGTTGTGCAAGACTTGTTTCTCGAACTAAAAGATGTGCAAGGAAATCCTGAAAAAGCACAGGGCATTCTTCTCACATGTAATTCAAATGAGAAGGAACAACCAGTGCTCGTGTTCTATGGTTACATTAAGGCATATGAAATACTATCTAAGAAAACCTAATCTCTTTTTTCAATGAACTATATCATGAACTATTTAAACAGCGAGCGCATAACAGGTTCATGCGTTCACAACGCGTTGGCTGGTTTGGGACAGGTCTTACTGCTCTTGTTATGAGCATGACAGGTTGTTATTCTCATTCATTGAAAGATGCACCAAAACCAGTATTTCGGACTTCAACAACAAAAGACAATGAATGGACTGTCTACATTAATGATCTTTATGAGAGTTGTCAGCAAAGTAAAGAAAAATCATTGGTTGGTAAGGAAGCATTATTTTTCAAATACTTGCTTTGGATGAATTCTTTGTCTGGCAAGGAGTTTGATGTGAACAAGTTTGATATTATTCCTGATGATTTTTTTGGTTCATTTGCAAAGTCTGGTTTTGTTGGCTGGTTCATGCCTTCAGAAATGTATTGGTGTGGTAGGATTAAGGTGCGTAATGAAAATATTTCATTGGATAATCTTGCTCATGGATATGGTCATTTTTCTGATGCATTTTTGAGTAATGCAAAGTATGCTGCTCATCGTGCTGATGCTGCGCGTATGGATGCTGTTGCGTGCGCGTTTGAGTTGTATGCACATTTTGAACTTATTCGTGATGGTAATGTGAGTCTTGGCACGAAAGTAGTGTTGACTTCTCCTGAAGAGATTGCAAAGAAACAGACTTCAGTAATTGATGTTGTTGAAAAAGAGAGTCGCTACAAAGCAGCCTATTGCATGATTGCATTGTTGATGAATGAAAAAAAGTCTACAGGAAGTGTGTGGTTGTATTTAGCAACACATAATCAATCAACAGTGTTTGCTGAGCTTGATCGCGTGGTTGCAGCTAATGCTGGTTTTGAGAATGCGCTTATGAAAGGGTATGCATTGCTAAAGAATGAAGAACATACTGCTGTTTTTGGTCCTGAAAAATAAATTGATAACACCTCTGCTGAAATGCAGGTTGAAAAAAAGTAAGGTTTAAATTTTTTGCAATTTTCTGATTTTCAAATCTCAAGCTTTATAAACAACTGTACTGCTTCTTTCACCATAACCAAACGCGCTTCCTGACTTGGGTGGCGCATGAGCCAGTGCGGTGATAAAAATCTGGCAGGTGAAATCATGGCTGAAAAACAAATGTTAGTTGCTCAAGACACATACTTGAAAGCAGGCATTCATATTGGTACAAAGTTTAGGACAAAGTATATGGAGTCATTTATTTACAAGACTCGTACTGATGGCTTGAGTGTGTTGAATTTACAAAAAATTGATGAACGCTTACGCATGGCCAGTTTGTTATTATCCAAGTATGCTCCCGAGGATATTCTTATTGTTTCACGCCGCGAAAATGGCTGGTTTTCTGTCAAGGCATTTACTAAGCATACTGGTGCGCAGGCATTTACAGGTCGTTTTCCTCCAGGTATTTTGACGAATCCTGCATTAGAAACCTATCGTGAAGCAAAAATTATGCTTGTGACTGATGCTATTCCTGATAAGAATGCTATTAAGGATGCTATGGCTATTGGCATTCCTGTTATTGCATTGTGTGACACCAACAACACTGCAAATGAGCTTGACTTGGTTGTGCCCTGCAATAACAAAGGCAAGAAAAGTTTAGGTCTTATCTTCTATGTTTTAGCGCGTGAATACTTACGTGGCAGGAACTTGCTTGGCAAAGATGAAGAACCTAAGTTTTTGCTTGACGAGTTTAGCGAGGAGTGAGTATGGTTACACCGGAGGATATCACCTCAAGATTAAAAAGTGCGAAGGACGAGTTAACTGAGCTCTATTCAAACAGCATATCAACCTATGAAGAAAGAGTTGATTTTGCAAACTGGTTTGGTTTGAGAGCAAGAATTGCTGATGGAGTGTATTATGATTTAGTGGTTGTTCATCGTGAGGGCAATCCAAAGAGGTCTTTGCTTTATTTGAGTGCAGATCTGCCTGCAACAAAGACTGTTCAAGATCTTGTGAAACAAATAAGTAGCTTTGCTGAAATGCATACAATATTAATTAATTCACGACAAAGAGAAGGAGCATATTTCTGTGAATTTGGCGGAGTTCCAGAATTCAAGATTCGCTTAAAACAAATCAATGAAATGCCTGATTTTGAAGCTGTATTCATAGAATATAAAAAAGATTTGAGCACTCTCTTTTCTCATACTGCCAAATAACTTATTCTTTTTTTCTTGCATTAATTGCTATGGTTATGAGTCCTGCAAGTAATAACACCACGAATTCTGCACCTCCACTGCCTGCAAACCATCCTTTGCTAATGTGTACTAAGAATAGTGCACCAAGCATGTTAAGACTTAGTGCAACACTCGTGAGCACAAGTGAAGTGTTGACAATGAGTGCTGCTCCGCCAATGATTTCTATGGCAATAACTATGACTGCCATAACAAATGGTACTGGTACGCCAAGGTTTTGCAGCATAGTTGCAAAGGGTGGTATTCCTGTGATTACTTTTGCTATTCCATGACTGAGAAAAATAATGCCTATAATTGTGCGTAGGAGAAATAATCCTTTAGTATGAGAGAGCTGGCGCTGTATGAATTTTTTTTGGTCTGGGTTTTTCATGCTGTCACCTCGTGAATTCCTGTGTGGACTATATCAAATAATACTTCTTGCTCTCCACCTATGCTTCTGTGCTTGCGGAGAATGATTTTTCTTCTGCTGCCATGCAAGGCTTGGATTTCAAGCAGGCATTTTGATGCATACTTGACCAATTCTCCGCCAACAAGGCGTACTACATTGTGAGTGTGTGGTTGGTCAAATGCAGCATATACTTGGCTCGTAAGTAAAATAGGTATGTTTTTGCGTCGTGTGATTTCACTAAGCGTGCGTAATTGGCTTCCAAGCTGTTGTGTGAATGCTTTGCTTTCTTCTGAGTTTGTGCTTCGTTCTAGTCTGTATAGCATGCTTAGGCTATCAATTATTATCAGTCCTATGGATGGTGTGATGAGTTGGTTGAGTTTTTCTATGGCTTTGGTTTGTTCTTCAAACTTGGTTGGTTTGAGAAAAATAATGCTTTGCTGGACTTTTTTGTGATCTGTAGTGAGTTGTTTGAGTCGTTCTACAGAAAAACCTCCTTCAGTGTCAAGGTAGATTGCTTTTTTGCCTAATTTCGCACATGCTACTGCGGCGAGTAGTGCCAGTGTTGTTTTGCCACAACCTGCTGGTCCAAATACTGTAGTGACTGTGTCTGTTTCATACCCTCCATGCAGGAATTGATCTAATAACTGGCTTCCTGTAGCAGCTGTGGTCATGATATTTGAGAGGAAGAATTAGTTTATATAGGTTTGGCAGACCAGTATTAAGAATCACTTGCAGCCCACGAACCATAGTGAGTCTGGCAAGGTCAAAACTAAGACTTACTGGGCCAGTGCACGAAACAGTTAAATACCCTTGGCTATTCTTGAATT
>JAHFOI010000052.1 GCA_023266895.1 Candidatus Woesearchaeota archaeon | reverse complement strand
CGCATTTGACAGCAAAAACGACAGAGCGAACGCAAGCTACTCCTTGTTTGTCATACGCAACGGAACTGCGAATTTGAAGTGAAGAAAAGATGTTTATCAAAAACCAAAGCCTCACGCGGGAAGCAACACCCTCTTCGTAAGCCTTTACAAATAATTGTTGGCGGTGAGAGTCTGAAAAAGAGAAATGTGTTGAGCTATTTATTTCTTGCGATAACCAAAGGTTTTGTTGTAGTTTTCGTGACTCCTTATGTCAAATATTACACTGATAATTCTAAGTTCGTCACCTGTAACGTAATAAAGCAGTCTCCAGAATTGTGATAGTTCCATTCTGAAGAGATTGGGCAGGCTTTGAAATTCTCGTGGCCAAACTTTGTTTGGTACAGGATCTCCTATAAATGGATTTGTTTTTATTAAGTCAAGTGTACGGTGAATGCTCGTGAGCAATTGAGTGTCTACTTTTGGCGGTGTTTTACCTTGTGCTTCTATTGAGCGGATGTTTTCTTCAAGTTTCGTGAGCGCTTCATCAGCGACGCCAATAATTTTAACCACTTTTTCTTTATCTTTCAATTCCATGTTCGACCTTTGCTAAGAATTGCTTGGATGTCTTCTTTAGGCATGAAAATCCATACAACACCATCAGGAGTAAATTCAACCTTGCCACTTTCTTGCAAATAACGAAAAATAACTTTGAGAGTATTGTGATTCACTTGACGAGGAATTCTCCGCTTGAGTTCAGCAACAGTGATAACTTCTTTAGCATTGCGAATGGTTTCTTCAACCATCTGCACAGTATCCAACGTAGGACTGTGTTCCACCTTTGATGCATACATAAGTTCAGGCATAGTTATCAAAATGTAATTAATAGTGACGATTATATAAATCTTTCTGTGTTACGTGCAATAAACCAGAAGTTTTCTATACAAAATTGAGTTAACAAAACGCGCAAATAATAAGTGAAATTTGAAAGAATTGACTAATTTCGAATCTAAACAAAGTTTTATATAAAAAAACTGTTTTTCTGATGATATGATTATGCGCGTACTTGTGCTAATGCTCTTGCTTCTTATGGCAAATGCCTGCACCACTGAAAAACTTAATGTCGCGATCTTAGTAAATGCATCTGTAAGTGTGCCAGAAAAAATTCCTGAATCAAAACTTATTCTATTGCATATGCAAGACGCAAAGAGCTATGAAGAAAAAATACAGCTTTTGTACAATCTTATACATCTTCCTTATGATACTCAAAAAGCAAAAAGCCTTGCTTTGCTGGCTTCGCAGGAAAGCGATGCACGCATACAGGAAATAGCAGTTGTTGCATTAAGTGAGTATGCAAAAGAAACATATGATTCAGAAATAGAAGAAATTCTTGCAAGGTGGAATACTCAGAACCAAGATAAAATAGTAGAAAAAGCATTCTTCTTCTTTGAAGAAGTGAAGGCAAGTCGTAGAGAGAATTACTCAACTAGCTTCACATCTCAGTTAGGTGTTGCTCTGGATCCAAAACCACTTTCAGGAGGACTTGCAAAAATAACACTTGACTTTTTGCCGCCAAGATCAGGAATTGTTTTTGCAGATATACGTGGAACAGGAGCTTGCACTGAATGCGAACTCCTTGTAGCTGGTGATGTTGCTCAGTACTGGTACACAGGAGATGTTGTTGCAAATGAACAGAAAAAAGTAGAAAGAACAATTAGCATTAACAAAGAAGGAGGTGTTATTTACCTTTATGCACATACTTTCTACAAAGAAAAATCACTTCTTCAGTCAGTTGCGCGAGCAGCACTTGTTGTAACATCTTCTGGAACACTTATTTTTACCTAAACGCTGATTTGTAAGTGGTTGCACAGTAATCACGATTATTCCTTTGAAGTGCCTTTTGGGCTTTAAGCCTCCGAAGGGAGTTGCACCCTCGACCTGCGGTTCTTTTGAATGTCAAAAGCGCAGAGCGATAATGACAATTTACAAAACCGCCGCTATGGCTACTAAGCTACGGAGGCAATTGTGTCTATTTAGAGGGCGTGTTTTTTAAATCTGATTGTTTTCTGAGCTGTAAACTTAACAACAGGTAAACCTACTGTATATCTTCTAAGCATTAAAAGCCGAGTTTTTGGAATTTAAAATAATATAAAAGCTTAAAAATAACTTAATTGATGTAGTTATGTAATGAACAAAAGCTTATCTCAAAATAAAAACTTGAATATGCAGAATAAGTATTTTGAAAAAATAACAAAATTATTGGAAAAATCTGTCTCAAAATTTGCTATCAAAGATCGGTTAGAATTCAAAAATGTCTTTGGTGCTATCGGCGGTTATGTTAAGGGGCACATATTTATTTCGTGCGGGAGATTTGGAGTTGCCCTTAAGCTTCCACCGAAAACTCTTACTGAACTCTTTCAAGAAAAAAATATCTCACCATTACGATATTTTCCTAAAGGACACATAAAAAAAGAATATGCGGTTATTCCTCAACAGATAATAAATGATAAGATTCGTTTCAAAAA
>JAHFOI010000038.1 GCA_023266895.1 Candidatus Woesearchaeota archaeon | reverse complement strand
TATCTTGATGAGATTGTTGAGGCAAGTCCAGACACCACTGTGGTTCTGCATCCGTTAGGCGACCACCGCAGAATTCTTCCTATTGAGCGCTTGGGAAGAATTTACCATGCTCCTGATTCTTTCATGCTTGTGGTTTCGTACAATCCAGGATATCAACGCAAAGCCAAAGATTTGAAGATGAGTACTAAGCAACGTTTCATTGCAATAAATTTTGAGTATCCAGCAAAGGAACTTGAAATAGATATTGTTTCAAAAGAAGCAAGTGTTGATAAGAAAACAGCTACAAAACTCACTGAAGTTGCACAAAAAATCAGAAACCTTAAGGATAAAGGCCTTGAAGAGGGTGCCAGCACAAGACTTTTGGTATATGCAGGCAAGCTCATCAGAAATGGAGTTAATCTCAAGACTGCATGTCAACTCGCACTACTTAATCCAATTACTGAAAACAACAGGGTGTACGGAGAAGTTCGCAAGGGCATTGAAGATGCTATTGATGCTTCAGGAACATGATTGGAAATGAAGATAAATCGCCACGCGATCTTGAAAAATTACTTGAACGCACGTTACAAAACGAAAATGATTTTATTAAAAAAAATAACTCAAAAATAAAACTGACACCGCCAAGTATTGATGAGAAAAAGATTTTGGCAAAAGCCTTTGAGTTGTATCTGCCCAAGTGGAAAAATGTTGTAAACACTGCAGAACAAGAAGAATTTGTTCAGAAATATGTACAGTGTCTTTCCAGAACATCTAATTCAGAGAGATCTGTTTTTCATTCTTGTTTGGAATGGTGCGTGGATGCAGACACACTCTTTTCTAAAGGAAAAAATAAGCCTTACCAAATCACAGCTTGTTTGACAGACTCTTTTCAAGATATTGTAGCTCAACCTGATGCACCAGCAGAACTTCTTAACAAGTTTCAACAGGTGAATAAAAAGACAACTGCTAGTGAAGACATTTGTGAACTCATAATTACTTTTTTGAAAAAAAGAAAAAAACAAATTAGTTGTGAAAAACAATGTGCTGCAACTCAATGCAGTGAACTGCTTCAACGAGTTATTCTTTCAGAAACATCATTGGATCAGGTTCTATACGTAGGCAGATTAAAAAAGCTAGGACAGGATAGTCTTTCAAAAATTTATGAGATTGTTAGATCACTTAATAAAAATCCTGGAGCGGCTCTTCGGAAAAATCAAGAGCTGAAGTTAGATTATTTTCTTGCAACCCAATTGGTAGATCTCTGTTCTCAACACAAACCTGATTTTGTTGCTTCTTGTTTTTATTTAGTCAAGTGTTTTCATGAAGTGGGCTTCGGCATAAATCTTTCTGCTCAAAAAACTCAGGACCTGCTCACCAAGTTAAGTGTTTTGCATGCATGCCCTGAAAAATACAGATCTTATATTTTTGAGTCATTTGATAAATTGTTGAAAGATAGTAATGGTCTCTTTAATGAATTTGCTTCTTGCATACAAAATATTTATTGCTCACCCATTCAGCTTGCGATTCCACTTTCGGTTTTAGGAAGTATTTTTTTTAGGTTATATATCAGAACTCCGAAAAATGAAAGAAAGTCTTTTAACAGTATATATGATGAAATTGAAATATACAAAAACCTACTAAACAACATAAATGAAGACTCTCTCGAAAAAATAACAGACCTACTTCATAAGAAACGAGACTTAGTGACAGCATTGAGGAAAAATGGGTACCAGTATGTTGCAGCCATTCTTAACGAGAAAATAGTTACGTGTGCACCTAAGCTTAAGATATTGTGTGATCCACCAAAGACACACCCAGATTATACTGAAGCTATTGTTTCTCAATTGCCTGAGCTTCCTGAAGATCCTAACGTGCTTGACTCATACCTAACTTGCGTCCATCACATAACCCCTTTTAAAAACCAAGAAGACCGAAAAGTTATCATAAAAGGAATTAAAGCGCTCACACATGCTGCCCAAGTTCACACAAAGAACTTTCCTTTTCTTTCCATAATTGAAAAAATTGTAGACAGTGCGTGTTATTCTAGCAATGTGTGTTACGAAAGTCGTGCTGAGATAACAATTGGCCTTGTCAATTGTAGTGAGAAAGGTGTCACAAACAATGCGATAAGAGTTGTTGCTAAATGCCTGCAAAAAATCTATGATTCTGAGAAAGGTTCAGGAATGCCTTCAAAACCTTCATTACCTGAAAGAATTAGTGAGTTGCTACAAAGAATGCAACCGTTACAACAAGAAGAGGTCATTTCATCTGCATGTTCTTTTTTAGACAATTATACGAAAATCTGTCCCACAAATAATGAAAACCGGTCTAAAGCAGAGATGATTACGAAAAGAGCCAACGATTTTCTTGATTATTTAACTTCAACAGCCACAATTCTTGAACGGGAAAACTCTCTTAAAAATTGGGAGCATGCTATCTTCAACCGAAAAAATACTGAGCGTACCTTTACGCAAGAAGTTGAGAGGTACCAAGAGCCAAAAGCAATGACACCACATGGTGTTGAGCTTTATCAGGTTCAAACACGACTTTGCGCGTATGCTGAAGCGCTTTCTGGCAGGAAGTATGGTATCAAAAAATCTGGTGACCTAAGAATTCAGTCACGTGCTGAGCAAGATTTCTTGATTCTTCCTGAAAAAATAAATAAAAAATCTGATCAAAAAGAAAACTTACAATTGTATAAAGCCTTGGTTTCTTATCAAATTGCAGAAGTGTTATTTCCTTGGAAAAACAGTGACAAGTGCAACAGAAAAGAAGAGACTGATAATGAAGCTCTTTGGACTAAGTTGTATCAAATAGTGCAGTTCTCACGTTTTGATGCGTGTCTTTTAGAAACATACCCTGGCATAGCAAAAGATCTCAACATTCTTAAAGAGGTCAAAGCAAATGAATTTTCTGAATATTCTGATGATTTCTTAAGAACATTATCCTATGCTCTTTATTCAAACAAGCTGCCTGCAAAAGTGTCGCAAGAAAAAGTTCAAGATCTTGAACAATGTTTGAACATAATTCAGAAATGCCACACACCCACACTAACGTATAAAGAAGCTGAAAGAGCAACCCAGAAATTACATGAAATTTGTGAAAAGTATTGGACTGAAGCAGGTCCCTGCGTATTTGAAGAAATCCCTGCCACCTATGTTCTACCTGTATTTATTAAAGACCAAAAGCAAGCCCCTTTGGTTTCATCGCCAAAAAAAGTTGATGATAGTCTTTGCTATCCTGAGTGGAATTCAGAAACAAACACCTATCAAGAAGACCGTGTTCGCTTATTTGAGTGTTCCTTGACTGGAATTTTTGAAGGAAAAAAAACTCAAACAGATCAAGCAACAATTGATCGTGTGCGAGATCTTTTTGAATCTTTGAAGCCTGAAAAACGTGTTGTTATACGAAGATTGCGTAGCGGAGATCCTGATATTGACGAAATAATAAAAGCACATGCGGACATGAAGTCTGGCGTTACGCCTTCAGAACGACTGTTTTTGCGTGAGTTTAAGCGAGAGCGATCAGTTGCTACGCTTCTGCTCACAGAAATTAGCCAGTCACTTAGAGATTACGTAAATTGGAAGACCCTTGAAGAACGCTATATTGATATTATTCATAGAACAATGTTTTACTTGTCAGAGGGTTTGGAAAGCGCAGGTGATGCGTATGCAGTATGTTGTTTTTCAGGTGATTCAGAAAAACATGTTGAGTTCTATACCCTCAAAAACTTTGATGACCCAGTTACTCCTGAAACAAGAGAAAGAATACTCTGCATCAAGCCTCAAAAACAAAATAGAGATGGTGCAGGCATTCGACACTCTACTGCATTGTTAAATACACGAAACGAAAAAACACGTTTTTTACTCTACACAACTGATGGCATTCCTAATGATGTTAATTATAAAGGAGATTATGCAATGCAAGATACTGCAAAAGCACTCATGGAGGCATCACAAACTGGCGTTACTCCTGTTGTCATATCTGTAGGAGTTCCCTCAGAATTGTTTGTCACAAAACTTCAAAATGAAGGTATTATTCACCAAAACGTTCCGTCCTGTCATGAGCTACCAAGTATCCTGCCTGACCTTTATTTCAAACTCATACAAAAGTGCTAAGTCTAAGTTTTTACTTCACCAGAAATACAGAGCACAGAAACTAAACCATATGACTCCCATACTAGTTCGAAAAGCATTGCTGTAATCGAATTGAGCAATAAAAAACTCTGGACTCCCTGAATATCCTTGCTTATTCTTCGCAACCTATTTATACTCTTTTTGTTCTTCATGATTCATGCCTCAGACAATTCTTGCAATATGCGCGCATAATGACGACCAGATTATTGGTGCAGGAGGTACTCTGGCAAAGTATGCACGCCAAGGTAAGCGCATACGCACCATTATTTGCTCATTTGGGGAGTCAAGCCATCCGCACCTGCACAGAGAAGTGATTGTGGAACGCAGGGTTAAAGAATCATTGCGCGCTGACAAAATACTTGGAGGCAGTGGAGTTGCATATTTTGGGCTTAAAGAAGGCAGTTTTCCTGCAGAATTTACAAATAACAATATTAAAAAGAAACTTGCGTGGCTTGTTGCAAAAGAAAAACCCACAAAAATATTTACTCACTCCTCAGATGACGCACATCCAGACCATCGGGCAGTCAATAAAATAGTCACAGAACTTGTTCGAGAGAAAAAAATTCCTTGTCCAGTGTTTGAGTTTCAGGTATGGAATGTTATCAAGATCACGCACAGAAACAACCCGCGCCTTGTTGTGGACATTACTGACACGTTTAGCACGAAAATCAGGGCTTTTGGCGCGCACACAAGTCAAAAGCTTGCCTTTTGGAGTCTTATTTGGAATGTGGTCTTTCGCGCACGAATCGCTGGACTATTGCATGGCAGCACATATGCAGAGGTGTTTTACAAAATATGAAACAGTTAAAGATTCTTATAACAACAGACTGTTTTTTGCCACGCTGGGATGGCATTGCACGCTTTCTTTCAGAACTCCTTCCACAACTCAGCACGCATAAGGTTACTGTGGTTTGTCCAGCATTTCCAGGCAAAGCGCCACGCTATAAAGGAGTACGTATTGTACGACTGCCCCTCATGAACATTCGTTTTGGGGACATTCAATTTGCGCAATTTCAGTATTTTCGCATCAAAAAACTGGTTCGCGAGCATGATGTTGTGTTTAACCAAACCATAGGCACCATAGGCATGAGCAGTATTATGGCAGGCAACAGCCTTGGTAAGCAGGTTATTAGCTATGTGCACACCATTGATTGGGAGCTTGCCTCTCATGGTGTGGGAAAATACAAAGGCACAATTCACTGGAGTACACGCATGCTTGCGCGTTGGTTGTACAACAAGTGCAGCACACTCATAACCTCCTCCAAAGACATGGAAGATATTCTCACGCAAAATAAAATAACTCCACGCAAAGTAATAATTCCTTTAGGCATTAACACCCAAAAATTTAAGCCTGCAACAATAATGCGCGCAAAGAAAAACATAGGCATCAAACCAGAACTCTTTGTGATAGGCTATCATGGCAGGATTGCACGAGAAAAAAACCTTCCCACACTTGTGGCAGCATGTCAACGTATTCATGCAGCTCATGAAAACATGCGACTTATGATCATAGGCGAAGGAGTTAGTGGTGAAGTGCCGTACCTGCCGTGGATTATTCATGCAGGAAAGCAAGACAATGTAGTGCCTTACTTACAAGCACTTGACGCGTATGTCCTGCCCTCGCTTACTGAAACAAGTAGCATGGCAACCATGGAAGCAATGGCTGTAGGCCTACCAGTAGTTGTCACACCCGTTGGCAGCATTCGTGACTATGTTGCTGATGAAGTAAATGGTTTAGTGTTTGCACGACAAGACATAGAAGGACTTATTGTACGACTCGTGCGCCTCATGGAAAATCCTGAACTACGAAAGAAATTAGGCAATGCAGCACGAAAAACAATTCTTGCAAAACGCCAATGGAAAAAAACAACAAAAGCAATAGTGGGAGAGCTACGACATAACGAATAAAATTTATTCAAAAACTCTTTTTTTAAAACCGAACACCATCTTTTTAGCCAGCAAACATCAATCACCTACATGCCTCTTGAGAATATTATTTTGGATTTTGATGGAATATTCACTGACCTTCAGGCTATGTGGCCGCAAGCTGATGCTTTGATTGAGAAACGGTTTTGTGAGCTCATGCATTTACCTTTGGATACCATAAAAGAACTCATGAGTCATGCGCTAAGCAAGGTATCAAATGAAGAAGGAAGCATTCACCTCCATCATGGCAAGGATTGCGGTCTTGCAAATGCAGACTTATTTTCACGCCAGATCAAAGTCATGCAGTATGTCATGCAATGGGTATATGAAAACAAAAAATTGCGACCGCCAGAATATAGCTTGTTGCACATCAATGATACAAGCTCACGTGACACATTAATCGAGACATTATTTCAAGACTTTTATTCAAATATAGACTGCATACCTCATAAAGGTATTACAGAATTTCTTACGGTTGCCTGTTCTCGTTGGAAGACTGCAGTAGTTTCTTCATCACCAACACATCAGATCAAGAAAAAAATGATGCAAGCAGGCATTACTCCTCCTGAATCTATGCTGGTGTATGGCGATGCACAAAAACATGTTGTGCGCCCGTACACTCTTGACATTCCATTAGTTCTTTCTGCCAAACAAGAACCTCGACCTCCACAACTTCATCGCCCACACTACTTTAAGGTGCTTAAAGGATTAGAACATAAAGGTTTTCACCCAAAAAATACTGCCATAGTAGGGGATAATTTTGAGTTTGACCTCGCACTACCTGACTACCTGGACTACACAATTGTGCTTGTAGAATCACCCTGGACTCCTGAGCACGAACGTCGTTATTTATGCCCTCACCCAAAAGGTTTTTTCGCGAGAAATCTTCAAGAAGCAATGGTGTTTTTGGAAAAACAATAAAGAAGTTTGAATAACTCATACGAAATAGCCAACCCCTCAATAAGTTATAAAACACTAATTCCACTACCACTTGCTTGCGCATTCCTGCACTTTCTTACGTGCCAAGCAAACATGACGCCATGAACCTTGAGTTGTTGCCGCAAAACAATCAGCACGATGCTCATCAGCACTTGAGTGTTGCGTGCTAAAGTGCGCAAGAGGACTCACCCAGTATGCAAGAGCTGCAGAAACTTTTGTCCAGGAATTCTTGTGTAGCACATGATTGAGTTCATGCAGCACCACTGCCTCAATTTGTTTAGGTGACAATAATTCAAGAATGCCTACTGAAAGAAAAATGTGATTTTGCGTGCTAAACGCAACAGGCTTTGCCTTATCAATAATCCACGTGCGTACATGAGCTGGCAAGATATTACTGAACTGCAGGGTTTGGCGCGCTACAAGGCTTTTACGCACAAGCCACGGCATGATGTAATACCCAAGTAAAAATGCAAGAACAACACTGAGAGGTATGACGACAAGCAACAATTTAGTAATTATTGTGGCACAAAAGGCAAGCAATCCCTGCACAATTGAGAGACTACAATTCAATGCATAGGCAAGCAGGAAAAAAGGGGCAATAAACAATGCAAGATGCGCATGCAACAACCACACCTTAGTTTTTTGACGCCACGCAATAAAAAAACCAACACTCAATCCAAGAAGGCCAAGCATGCTCAAAAGCAACAACGGACGTTCGGCAAGACCCAGCACTATTTGGGAAACTAATTGGAAGCTCACTTGGCAAACCTCTCTTCAAAATACGATACTGCAATAGGGCCAAAATGCTTGATAAGCTTGTCCACAGAACTTGCCACAATGCTGCGCTCAAACCCTGCTTTGTTCTGCGAAGGAAAATACACATAACGCACACCGCCACGACCAGTTTCCACACTACGAGACACAATTCCGCGGTCATGCAAGCGATCAAGCAAGACTGCAACGCTACTTAATGCAAGCTTTCGCGAACCTTTCAAAGAATCATAAATCTGACGCACACGCATGCGCCTGTTAGGCCAAAGAGTCTTAAGAATATCTTTTTCCAACGGACTTAATACTGCGCCAAACTCAGCAACCTGTTTACCCATGAGAAGGAGTACGTACAAAGACTATAAAAGCTTTACTCTTCTTGTAGTAGTTTCGTAGGGTTGTTAGCGAAAGACCGTAGGACTGAAGAATAAAGGAACTTTGTGAAGCAATGATAAAAAAATGCTTGCGCAATACAAAACTTAGCCCTTCATCACAATTTTTTGTATTTCTTTGTTCAGCTCAGTGAGAGTTGCATGATGCTTCGCAAGAGGTGCGTCACTGTCGTCTTTCAAAAAGTTTTCAATAAAGGAATCCATAGCAGGAATGTTTCGAATCACATCTTTTTCTTTACCTTGAGCTTTTACTGCAATCATGAGCTCAAGCTTTTGCACAATAACTGAAGGGAGCTCTTTGTGCAAGCCACGGACTGCTTCACGAAATACTACTGGAGGAACAGTATTCTTGTGCACAACCCATTCTGCATTCACCAAGCCACGAAAGGCATAGAGGTATTTTTTGTGTGTGACCAGTTCTCCAGACTTCAGGTATTTCAAATAATTATTTCTGCACATGCTTTTATAGTGGTGATATAATGAAAGAGGATTAAACTGCTGCATGGCAAACTCCTTGAATTTCTTTGGTTGATTGCCCACATAAACTATGGGACTCATGAGCCACTCAATCACTGTTGGATTAGAGCTCGTGAGTAAACGAGCAAATTTCACAATATCAAACCCACTCATATCAATAAGCGCACCTGCTGTTACCAGAACGCCTTTTGCATCAGTCATGAGCTGAACAACATCAGCAAGACTATTAATCTCAACATAACGCGCAACAGGATAACAAAACACAAACCGCACATCAAAATCACTATCCTTACTGGCCATGCCCCACGCACGACTGCCATTCTCAACCGCAAACAGTATCTTGATGTTCTTTTCTTTCTCCAGCTGCTTCAGGAGCTTACGAATCAAAAGTTCAGGCTTCATACACTCTAAAAAGCTTTTGTTGGTTTTAATACTTTGGGATACCTTCTAGCTTTGCAAAAATGGTTCCCCAGGTTTTCTAGTAAGAAGACAGATAGATTGAGAAGAGCACACTGTGTCACAAGCCTTAAAAACAATCAACCCAAACCAGTATGTATGAGTGAATCAGGACCAAACTTAGAGCGATATACTTCTGAAGATTTTGAACGAGGTACTGCAAATTCAGATTATGCCTGTCCAAAATGCGGAAAGGAGGATGTTAAGAGAAATTATGACATAGGATCTATTTTGTCAGCACTGTTTGATGTTCGCGCACCATGGACACCCCAGTATGAATGCAGAAGATGCAAGACATGCAGTGATGATTGTTTTATTGCAACTGCAGTATATGCTGCACCACAAACTCTTGCTACCTTAAGAGAATTCAGAGACACTAAACTTGCAAAAACAATAGCAGGTAGAGAGCTCATTCGCGCATATAATCTTCTTGGACCACAACTTGCAAGAATAGTGAGACACAGTCCAGGGCTTCAAAAAATTACTAAGAACATAATTGACTACGTCTGTACCTAAAACAAGATAGGATATAACATCGGAACGGCTCTGGTGAAAATGTGCGCTGCTGCCAACGTGAGCGAGCGTGTTTATTCCTTTCTGGGTTTAATACCCCGGGGCTCTGCCCCGAAAGTTTTTGAAGTGGGTTTGTTTTCTTGGTTGTATGAATGTTAGGTATGCATCGCATTGTAGTTATCGGATTCGGTAT